>CAMJKP010000047.1 GCA_946406435.1 uncultured Prevotellaceae bacterium
GTCTGGTTACCATTGAGAATCTGCCACTCGCCCTTACCATTACGGCATACGATAGCGAGACGGTCTGCATCTGGGTCGGTAGCAACCACGAGGTCTGCATTGAGCTTTGTTCCGAGCTTAATACCGAGAGTCATTGCCTCTGGGTTCTCTGGGTTTGGAGAAACAACTGTTGGGAAGTTACCATCAACAACCATCTGCTCTGGTACAACGTTGATGTTCTGGAAGCCCCAAGAGCGGAGGCAAAGTGGAACGAGCACACGACCAGTACCGTGCATAGCAGAATAAACGATGTTCAGGTCCTTGTTGCGGAGAATTACATCCTGATCAACCATACCCTCCTTAACTGCTTGCATATAGTCAAAGTCCATCTCACCACCGATAATCTGGAGAAGGTCTGGGTTAAGATCCCACTTCACGTCCTCAATCTTCACCTTTTTAACTTCCTCAACGATAGCAGTATCATGTGGCATAAGCACCTGAGCACCATCCTCCCAGTAAGCCTTGTAGCCATTGTACTCCTTTGGATTGTGAGAAGCTGTTACATTTACACCACACTGAGCGCCAAGCTGACGGATAGCGAATGAAATCTCTGGGGTAGGGCGGAGGCTCTCAAAGAGATAAGCCTTGATGCCATTGGCTGTGAAGATAGCAGCAACGGTCTCTGCGTAGTCACGACCATTGTTACGGCAGTCGTGTCCAACTACAGCTGCAAGATCCTTGCGACCAGGGAATGACTTCAGCACATAGTTAGCGAAGCCCTGTGTAGCCATTGCCACGATATATTTGTTCATACGATTTGTACCGACTCCCATAGTACCACGGAGACCACCAGTACCAAACTCAAGATTCTGATAGAATGCATCTACAAGTTCACTTGGGTCTTCATTATCAAGGAGAGCCTGTACTTCTGCGCGTGTCTTCTCATCAAAAGAAGGGGATAACCACTCTTGTGCCTTAGCACGGCACTGAGCAACGAGTTCTGCGTTGTTTGCCATTTGTTTGTTTTTAGTATATTAGATGAATATTCTTTTTATGTTTATTTACGTAAGCACGTATTGACTACAAAAGTAGAAAAAAGATTTTTAAAATGAAAGAAAAGGACACTTTTTTTCAAAAATAACAACGAAATTTCTATTTTATATTGGTAATACACATTTTTTTTGTTATATTTGCAAGTCAAAAAACAAATCCTATACCTTCCACGATAACATGGAAGGGCGTAAATCCATATATGAAGACAGAACTCATACTAATCGGTAAAACAAACGACAAGCATTTTCAGGCAGGAATAGACGACTACACATCGAGAATTGGCCATTACATGCCATTCGCAATAACCGTTATTCCAGAGCTAAAGAACACGAAAGCGCTTTCTGAAGCACAGCAGAAAGAGCGTGAGGGCGAAATGTTGCTTGCCAAGTTGCAGCCATCCGATCATGTCGTTCTTCTTGATGAGCATGGAAAGGAGTTCCGCTCGATGGAGTTCGCCCGATGGATTGAGCAGAAAAACGCCTCTGTACGTCGTCTTGTCTTCGTTATCGGTGGTCCTTATGGCTTTTCTGATGCCATGTATCAGAGAGCAAATGAGAAAATAAGTCTGTCAAAGATGACCTTCTCACATCAGATGGTGCGCCTTGTGTTTACCGAACAGATATACAGGGCATGTACTATCATAAAAGGAGAACCATATCATCATGAATGAAAATCAGCCCATCTTTTTCAATTACGCTTCACCCTAAACAATGATCAATAAGTCCATATCAATAACACTTGCATCCTTGCTATTTGCAGCTTCTGCATCTGCACAGATTACACCTTCGAGTACGGAGACGACAAAGCCTGGTGTCCGATGGTGGTGGATGGGTTCAGCTATAGACAAGGAGAACATCGCATGGAACATGAAACAGTATGCCGATTGTGGAATCGGCGCACTCGAGATTACACCAATATACGGTGTGCTTGGTAATGAACAGAACAATATCGAGTTCCTGTCCCCTAAGTGGATGGAAATGCTTCGTTTCGTACAGGATGAAGGCAAGAAGAATAACATACAGATTGACATGGCAACGGGAACAGGATGGCCGTTTGGCGGTCCGTGGGTACCTCTCGAGGAAAGTGCGTCAAAACTACTTGTTTGCGATACCACCATACATTCATCGCTCATAAAGCGCTATAAGCCCGAACCTCCCAAGCCTCTGCCTATACAGATTGATGACTCTACATTTGTGGAAGTACCTGATACGCTCGATGACAAACTCCTTATCGGTATCTATGCCTATCGTAAGTCAGGAAATAAGGGCGAGACCTTCCTGCGTCTCACTTTTGACAGGAAAGGCAGACTCGTGCCTGTCGATAAAAAGAAAATTAGCAAGGGCGACTGGCGAATCATAACCCTATGGAAAAAAATGGGCGTAATGATGGTAAAACGCCCAGCTCCAGGAGGAGAGGGATTCGTTGTTGACCACTTCAACAAACAGGCTGTACTCAACTACCTACAGCATATCAGCGATGCTTTCGAGAAAACGAACACGCCATATCCTCATACCTTCTTCAATGATTCATATGAGGTTAGCGAGGCTGACTACACCCCCGACCTCTTTCCTGAGTTCGAGAAACGCAGAGGTTATAGCCTTGAGGATAACATTGAGAAGCTCATTGACGGTGATGTAAAGGTTGTGTCTGACTACCGCGAAACACTTGGTGAACTTATCTTCGAGAACTTCACACAGACATGGACAGAATGGGCACATAGCCATGGTGTCATAACCCGTAATCAGGCTCATGGATCGCCTGCAAACCTCATAGATTGCTATTCTGCTGTGGATATACCAGAGATTGAAGGATTCGGGCTTACCGACTTCGGTATCAAAGGTTTACGTAAGGATGTCGAGCATACACGCAAGAACGATTCTGACTTCTCCATGCTCAAGTATGCTCCTTCGGCTGCACATATCAACGGAAAGAAACTCACGTCAAGCGAGACTTGCACATGGCTTACAGAACATTTCCGTACGTCACTCTCTCAGATAAAGCCCGACCTCGACCTTATGTTCTGTGCAGGTGTCAATAACGTGTATTTCCATGGTACATGTTATTCTCCGAAGGATGATCCATGGCCAGGATGGAAATTCTACGCTTCCATCGACATGAGTCCGACAAATAGTATCTGGCGTGATGCCCCAGAACTCATGAAGTATATTGACCGTTGCCAGTCATATCTGCAATGGGGAAAACCGGATAATGACTTCCTTGTTCTCCTCCCTGTAAGGGATATGTGGACAAGGAACACCAAGGATCAGCGGCTCATGCAGTTCACCATACACGTCATGGGAGAACTTGCCCCAGAGTTTGTAGATGCAGTAAACAGAATCGATAGGGCAGGCTACGACTGCGACTATATAAGCGAGAATTTCCTTCTTTCTACTTCTTACAAGGACGGAAAGCTTGTCACGGCAGCCGGACAGCCATATTCTGGACTCATCATCCCAAGTGATAGCACAATCATGACGGAGGCTGTCAGGAATCATATCACTCAACTCAAAACACAGGGAGCAAAGATTCTTATAGGTGTAAAGCCTGAGGATATGGAAGGCTGTTGTAATCCAGAGCCTATGCGTAATAAGCTT
The DNA here is from genome assembly GCA_946406435.1 of uncultured Prevotellaceae bacterium. Lineage (GTDB taxonomy): Bacteria > Bacteroidota > Bacteroidia > Bacteroidales > Bacteroidaceae > Prevotella. The sequence goes on from CAMJKP010000047.1 coordinate 3,627, forward strand.
GGACTTAAGGTCATACGCAGAAAGAATGAGGCTGGATATCATTATTTCATAGCCAACCTAACCCCGAATGATATTAATGCCAAAGTGCATCTGACCGTAGGATTCACAGAGGCAATGTGGGTTGATCCTCTTACGGGAAAACAATATACTGCAGAAATACAAGGTGGTGGAAGAGTTCAAATTAAACTCCGTTCTGGTCAGTCAATGATACTACAGACATTTAATGAATCACAGAATTTGTCATTGCCATCACTTGATTATCAAGATCTTAGTGATAGGGAAGAAAATAAAGATATTGTAAAATTAGAAGATAATTGGAAATTGTCTTTCATAGAGGAAGCGCCAAAGGTTAATGAGACATTTAAGATTGGTAAACTCTGTACTTGGGAGACCCTTGACAACGACTCTGCTAAGGTTACGATGGGAACAGGCGTGTATGAAACCACCTTCGATCTACCAGCAAAAAGACAATATCAATCATCTAACACCCAATGTGCAATTGATCTTGGTGATGTACGAGAATCCGCGCGTGTATATATAAATGATGTTTATGTTGGATGTGCCTGGTGTGTACCTTATATTCTGACTTTTGACAACTCAATTCTCAAGCAGAAAGGCAACACTCTACGTATCGAGGTCACAAACCTTCCTGCCAACCGTATTGCAGATATGGATAGGAGGGGAGTGAAATGGAGAAAGTTTGATGATATCAATATCGTTAACATCAACTATAAGCACCGTAAATACAATCGTTGGAAGCCAATGCCATCAGGTCTTAACGGTCCTGTCAAAATCTATTGTGCAAATTAATAATTTGTAATCAGAAATTCCTTACAATCCCCCATAACACAAGCGCTATGAGGGCAAGGAAAATGATTTTGTCACGTAAACAAAATCGGACGATAAAATTGGTTTTCTGTAGGTTCGGGAATATTGTTCCGATGAGAACTACAAACCAATAAGGAGAGAACAGAAAGAAGCCTGGGTTAAGACTCCAGGCTTCTTTCATATTTCCGTGTAACAGTTCATGAACGGCTCTCTGCATTCCGCATAATGGACATTGAAGACCTGTAATTTGATACAACGGACACTTCAAAGGCCATGAAAGACTATGTGGATTACCCCAAGCCAATATGATACATGCCACACCAAGGATGCTTATCGACAATATTGCAGTCTTATTGCACTTCATTATTCTCTGAAGATTCAGGAGCTGATTCGGGAATATAGCTCTCTTGAACGAGTTCTTTATATACAACTCCCATGAATACGGCAGACAATGGAGCAGTGAACAAATAACCTACACAGCATAGTAAGAAACCTGAAAGTACAATAAGGATAGCAACGATTCCATACCCTAACAAGTCCCAGAATTTGTCTTTTGTCAGATTCATTGACTTAGAGAAGGTTTCGCTAACGCTAAGTTCTGGTTCATTGGCCGCAATATATTGAACGAATGCCAATCTTACAGCAAGATATATTCCAGGCAATACACAGAGCATAAGTCCTAGTCCTACAGCTAGACCATACAAAAGACTTTTTACAAAGAACATGCCATACACCTTCACTGATGAATTAAGTAATTCTTTAAAATCGACATCTTCATCATCCACAATCTTCTTTACATAGCGATATAAAGCTATAGAAACATATATAGATAGGAGTACACCTATTATTATAAGTATGAAATCTACTGAAGACATTGGAGGGTTTTTCGCAAGTTCTTGCATAGCCTTTGCTCCTTGCATGTCTCCTTCTGCAATTTTTTGCAATACTTTGATCGAGTCCTGATTACTTGATTTGCTTGAAAGTGAACCGACTATTGCAGAAGCCAATCCGAAAAGAACTAAAAAGCCGCATTTCTTCTTACCAATTTCCCATGCGTCTTTTAAAACATTGTTTAGCGTCATAGTTTTTTAAGTTTTAGGTGTTAAAATTAATTTTTTGCATTATGCAAATGCAAAATTACGAAAAAAATGCATTGCACCCAAATATTTTGCTGTTTTTTTTCAATTATGAGATATTCCGATGAAAATGATTTCTATACTATTGTTCTATGCTCCTTCGCTCATCCTTCGTTCTACCTTCGCTCTTCCTCCGTACCAAAGTCGGTGCAAAGTCGGTGCAAAGTCGGTGGAGAAGCGAAGAATCACCGAGTTTGGTACGGAGAAATAAGGGAGGATTATGGGAAGCACTACGGTAGAAATTCAAAGTTTCTTTATATACATATTCCTTGTGTATCCACGTCTTTCAAACACTTTGTGCAAGGTAAAGTCTGCTTTCTGGATAAGGTGATTACTGACGTTATCAGGATGGGCGGTAGCTAGAAGGTAGTCAAGGCTACTATTCTGAATATGGGCTTGAAGAGCCTCTACCAGTTGGTTCATCAGTCCGTTCCTTCGGAAATCCGGACGTACCATAGCCTCTCCAATCTCTGCACCATTGAGGGCAAGGAAATTGTCAGGCAGTTCTTCAGCATAGTCGCGGATGTCATGAAACAGACCAAGTGTTGCCACAAGTCTATTATCGATGAATGCGCCTAAAACGATGTCTTCGCTATCGTCACGGAACGTAGCATCAGCCTCTTCTTCTGTCATCGGGATAAGCCAATCCTTATTCGTCAACGTAGCAACTATCTCTTTGGATAGTTGAAAGAAAGCCTCTCTATCAGAGGAATTAAGTATTCTTATTGTCATAGCAGGGTTATTTGACGGGCTCGATATGCAGCATGATATGTGTTCCACTACCGAATTCATCCCTTAAAGCACGCTCAATGGCGGTAGCGTGACGGTGAGATTCCTCAAGGCTGATATCGCCTGGAAGACGAAGGTGCATCTCTATGGCAATGATGCTACCGATGCGACGGGTGTGCAGGTTATGGATATCGCTTACCAGACTGTCACGATAAACAATCTCCTCAATTTTGTCCTCGGTTTCCTTTGGCAAACTCTCCTCAAGCAGTTCGCCCGAAGCTTGACGTAGAAGTCGATATGCAGCAATGAAGATGAACACGCTCACGATGACCGCTGCAATAGGGTCGAGTACGGCAAAGCTGTTTCCGAGAAGTACGGCGCCTCCAATACCGATGGCAGTTCCTATTGATGACAAAGCATCGCTGCGATGATGCCATGCATTAGCTTCGAGTGCCTGAGAATCGACTTCAAGTGCTACTTTCTTCGTAACGCGGAACACCCACTCTTTCAACAAGATACTCACGATAGCCGCAATGAATGCTATCATACATGGAGACTCAATATCTCCACCCTTAACAACGAAGATAATCTTATCGATTCCGTTCCATGCAAGCATAAGGGAAACGGCGATAAGTGCTATGCCGATGATGGATGTAGCAATGGTTTCGTACTTCCCATGTCCATAGTCATGATCCTTGTCTGCCGGCTTGCTGCTGAGTTTCACAAGTACGATAACAACGATATCGGTGAGGAAGTCGCTAAGCGAATGTACGGCATCAGCCACCATTGCGGCAGAGTTTCCGAGTATTCCTGCCACAAACTTCATCACAAGCAATACGATGTTCACGATACTGCCTGTAATGGTAACTCTGTATATTTTCTGGTCGCGGGTAAGCATAGAATTTACTTATTCACCATATCAATTACGGTTCCTGCAAGAGCAATAAATATGATGACGACGATGACTGCAAGGAGTATGCATATCCATTTAAGCCATTTGAGAAGTCTATCGACCTTGCCATTAGCATTGATACCGAACTGCTGGAGGCAGTTGAGCGCTGCTGATGAGGTTACGAGCATGTCATCAAGCCACCCGACAAGAGGGATGTCGGGAATTAAGTCTGCTGGGATTACATCATATATTATAGATGCTCCAAGCAATAGTAGGGATGTTATCTGCTTTCGTGTCATGATATAACTTTATATACAATTCTGAAACTTCCGTCATTATAGCTAGTGCTCGTGATTTTGAAGTCTCCTATCTCTTTCGTTGTCTTTACGTGGTTTCCGATACAGGCACAGATGTCGTAGTCGCCTATACGTACGATACGCAATGTCTCGCTTGCATCCTCGGGCAATTTGTCGAGCACCACACCTTCAGGAATGTTATCACGAGTAACGAACTCAAAGGTGACGGGTAAATCCTCGGCTATAAGCTCATTCATCCTACGCTCAATCTCAGTCACTTGTTCTGAGGTAGGGCAGGTGGTGAGGTTGTAGTTTATCTTCGATTTCTTGCGCTCGATATGCGCATTCCTTGAACGCTCGCATCCGAACATCCTTATCATTGTTTGGTTGAGAAGGTGCTCGGCTGTATGTGCAGGTTCATATTCCTGCTTGTTATGTTCGTTTAAGACTGGTTCTTGTTCCATGTGTTTATTGCTTGAGAGAGCGGATAAAGTGGGTTTCAACAAGCTCTTCCTTGATTTTCGGAGAACCAAATGTCTTCATACCAAGGCGTAGGCTCTTAATCATGAAAGCCATATTGAGTCCCAACTGTCGCATTGTCTGCATACCTTCCTCGTCTTGAACAACCTCTCCTGGGTCTGTGCCGTGGGCGATGCTCCAGTATTGCGACGGAACGACAGGCATATTGGTTTTGAGGAAGTATTTGTTGAGCACATCCATTGTAGCCGTTGCGCCACCACGACGAGCCACAGCAACTGAAGCGCCAACCTTCATCATCCAGTTCTTGTGAAGGGTGGAGTAGAAGAGACGGTCGAGAAGCGAAAGTAATGTGCCTGAAGCTGAAGCGAAATATATAGGAGACCCTATTAGGAGTCCATCGGCAGAATCCATTTTCGTTGAAATCTCGTTCACAATATCGTGAAAACAGCATTCGTTCGTGTCCCAGCACTTATTACACGCGATACAGCCATGTATCTGACGATGCCCAACGTGTATCCATTCCGTCTCTATACCCTGTTGGTTTAGGGTACGCTCAACTTCGTGTAAGGCTATGGCTGTGTTGCCTTCAGCCTTTGGACTTCCATTTAGTATTATTACTTTCATTTTTCTTCGTAATGGTTTTAGAATAATGGAGTGCAGGTATAGGTGAATCCGCGTATCTGTGCGTGGGATAGGGTAGTGCGGAATCCGAAATAACCTCGGGAGAGTGGGGTGGGGTCTTGATACTCTACAATCACTTCTCCATCAATAATATATCGCACGCATCCGCCAATCTGTTCAAGACGTATATGATACCAATGGTTTTTCTTTAGAAGGTGTGCGGAGTCGGTATATTCAACAAGTATTGCCGGACGATATTCCGCATTATTTACGCCTCTCTCATCGCCTGTGTATCTGCGGAAGCGTGTGGTTGTGTTATGATTGCCTCCGAAGCCCATATAGTAGAGACTCAGGGCATACTGCCTGACGAATATTCCTTGTCGCTCGTGAATGCCTTCCAACGGGTTATGGCTCTCTTTATGAGTGTCAGATGCCATCCAGAAGCAGTTTAGGTCGGAAAGACGGTTCCATGGCTCGCTGTTGTTATCTTCCACCACAATACGCGCATCATATTCTATTATGGTGTTGCCTTCCATACGCTCATTATACCATAGCGTGAGTCCCTTTGGCGCAACGATGTCAATAGTGCTATCCGGTAGGGTAGTGACGCTCGTTTCGGGACTCTCTGCCTCCACGCTCCAATGGTCAAGGCCAGCCTTTACGGGATTCGGAAGTAGGGTAGTTATGAATAATGATAGTAGGAGTTTTTTCATGTACTATTTATAAGTATAAATTTACAATGTACAAATTAACGATTGCCAAAATCTGTACATTGTAAATTTACATTAGTACTATAATGTTGTTGTTTTATTAAGCAAATACGCATCGAGAATAACAGATGCTGCCATTGCCTCTATGATTGGTACTGCACGAGGCAGAACACATGGATCATGACGACCACGAGCCTTGAGGATGGTAGCATTGCCTTCCATATCCACGGTGTCCTGTTCCATAAGAATGGTTGCAACAGGCTTGAAAGCTACACGGAAATAGATGTCCTCACCATTTGACAAGCCACCTTGTATGCCACCGCTATGATTTGTCTTTGTACATATATTGCCGTTGGCATATGTAGTGAATACGTCATTCTGCTGAGAACCACGCTGATTGACACCAGCAAAGCCCTCGCCATATTCAAAGCCCTTAACAGCATTGATGCTGAGCATAGCATGACCGAGAACTGCATGGAGCTTGTCGAATTCTGGCTCTCCAAGTCCTACAGGGCATCCTTTGATAACACAGGTTATAACACCACCAATAGTGTCGCCTTTTTCTTTGACCTCTGAAATAAGAGATTCCATCTGAGCTGCTTTCTCTGGATCTGGACAACGCACGGCATTTGTCTCTGTTATGCTGAGATCATATTTCTTATAGTCACGATCAAGACAGATGTCGCCAACCTGTGAGGTGTATGCCTGTACGCTGATACCTAACTGCTTGAGAGCGAGCTTGGCAAGTGCTCCGGCTACACAACGTCCGATAGTGATTCGGGCAGATGTACGACCGCCACCACGATGATCACGAATGCCGTATTTTGTCTGGTATGTGTAGTCGGCATGAGACGGACGGAATGTGCAACGCATATTCTCGTAGTCCTGTGAATGCTGATTGGTGTTGCGGACAATGAATCCGATAGGGCAGCCTGTTGACTTTCCTTCGAATACTCCAGAGAGCAGCTCAACCTGATCAGCCTCATTGCGTGATGTGGTGATCTTGCTTTGACCAGGACGTCGACGAGATAATTCTGCCTGTATGAAATCGAGGTCTATGTCGATTCCGGCAGGCATTCCGTCAACAACGCCACCAACAGCAGCACCGTGACTCTCACCATATGTAGTGACCGTGAATATTTTTCCGAATGTATTCATTTGACTAAATGAAAAAGTAAATATAATTTACTTGCAATTGCAACCGCCATTCTCGCAATCGCAGTCACCATCACCGCCACAGCCGCCACAACCTCCGTTGCAACCGCCTCCGCAGCCACCACAACCGCCACCTCCGGCCATGTGGTTGATCATTGCCTGAATCTCACCGTTTGTAGCCTCACGAGACTCAACTACAGAACCCACGAAATTCAGTTCCTTGCCAGCGAGAGGATGATTAAGATCCATCTTGACAGTTTTCTCTGAGATTTCAAGAACGTGCCCCATAAAACGATTTCCATCCTGATTCTGCAATGGTACGATAGCATCTACATAGATATGCTCGTCATCAAATTTACCGTCGATACAGAACATATCCTTAGCGAGATCAAGGACACGCTCAGCGTAGTAATCACCATATGCATCATCTTTAGAAAGTGTAAAGTCAAATGTGTCACCGACAGCCAAAGGAGCAATGGCATTTTCAAAACCAGGAATTGTCATGCCGAAACCGCTGAGGAAACGGAATGGATTTCCTGCTGAAGTTTCTTCCTGAAGAGATTTCTCACCATTCTCAATTACGTAGAGCTTATAATCTACTGCAATACTTTTGTATTCTTTATTATCCATTTTTATATATATTGTATATTTTGGTGCAAAGATACTAAAAAATAATTATAAAACAGAATTTGTAATTACATTTTTCCTTAATGCCAGAGATTCTACATTTTTTCTTATTTTTTTATTTCATAACTCCTGAGAATCGCTTATTTCAAATAAGAGCTACATAAGAGCAGCATAAGAGGAACATAAGAGCTACACAAGTGGCAAAAAAGACTTAATATATTTACGACTAGAATATCTATTATGATAAATAAGTATATTTAGACCTTTTAATTTCCTACAAATCCTCTATTCCATGAGCATATTTATCTCCCACCAAGTATAGATAATAATTTCAGGAGTTCTTTTGTCTCTTTCATCATCTGTCATTCCATGAAATATTTTTTGCAGATTTATTTTTTTTCAATGCAAAAAGGAAATCAAGGAAACTTGACAGACCCTTTGCCATATAACAAGATTATTTTTAATCCTGAATGATTCGAAAATTCGAAAAAATCAGAATATAAAATTATGATAAGGTTTTATAATTATTCGAAAGCTTATCAACCTAAAGCCAACCATCAATATAGAATAAAAAAAATTAATCTTGAATAAAAAATAAGAAATTGTCCACTGCCCTAAGATATACTCAGAACAGTGGACAAAAAAAATTGATTGTCTCACGACAACCAATCTTTATTAACCTTAATAATCTAATACCATGAAAAACACGATGCAAAGATACGATTTCTTTTCCGTACTTGCAAGAGTTTTGTATGTTTTTTGGCTTAAATTTCACATTAATTAAACGTTTTGCCATTCCATTTAAGGTTCGTTTTCAAAATTAAGGGTAAAAATGCCTTTTTTTCGTCCGAACTCATCAATGGCATTGAATACTCAACATTCAGTTGCTGGGTATTTTTCCTGTCAATGCTTGCCAATACCATTTTTATTTCCTGAGTTTGAGCGATTTCCTCGAAACGAGTCTCAGATATGCTGTCAGGTCTTGCAAGCTTAGCCTTGTCCGTAAGGTCTATCGTTGAGAGTAAAGACCAGTTTCTGTCGTAGATCTTCACATTACTCTCCCCTTCTGGAGCCTTATAAGTGGAAACCACGCAGAATACAGAATCACTATCGGCAGGAAGAATGGCAAATTCCTGTGTAAATGTATTTGACGGATTGAACACAATCAGTTCAGGACTGAGGTGTGTAATGCTAACTGTGCCGCCATACAGGATACTCATATAGCTACAAGTGTCCTTTGACGGATCTGCACTCAATATCATTGCCTCTCTGTCAAGTTTCTTCATATAAGGCTGAATACTATCAGGGGTATCTATGAAAAAACGATGAAGACCCTGTGCCTGTGAGCTAATAGCGATTGCCACAAGAACTATTATAGAAAAAAAATTTTTCATTGTCATATAATATTTTTCTGTTTTTTCTGTCATTTGTATGAGGAATAACCACCTTATGCATACGAAATATACTATTAGGTAATGAAAAAAGTAGCATTATTCATATTTCTAACTCTTTCTACACTATCATCTGTTAATGCGCAGGTTAGAGAGTCTGAGAAACTGGGAAAGGCGATAGAATACTTTGGTGGACAGAAGTACCACGAGGCCCTTATTCTCTTTGAGGGCTTGGCAAAGAAGTATCGTCTTAATCCTCGTTTCTATGCCTATATGGGTGTTTGTTATTTCAAAGAACAGGACTATAGACATGCTTCAGAGATGCTTGATAGCATAATTCCTCATTTAGAGCCGTTTCCACCTCATGAGCGAGGAGTTTGCTACTATTCCTGCGCAGAGAGTCATTTTTTGCAGGGCGAATACCCTACCGCCCTATCCTATTATGAGATGTCACTCCCAGTTGCCAATGAACGCGAGAAAGGTGATATCTATTACCGAATGGGATGCTGCGGAATGATGATGGAGTCTGATTCCATCCAGATTGAGAACTTCCGGCAAGCCAAAACCTGGTTTGAGAAAGCAGACATGACTATTCCTGAAACTCGAGCCCGTAAGAAACAGACGGAGGTCATGCTACGTGCCTTACTCGTATCGCATGGATTGAGCGGGACGGATATGGCTGGCAAGGAAACTCGGGATGATCAAGACCAGCACGCTGACGAGCAGAGTGGCGATATTGACAAGAAGGAATAGCGGTATATTTATTTCCACCGGAGCCTCCGCAACATAGTATATAGTCGGATCAAGCTTCACTATACCCGTATAATGTTGTATAAGGCATATTCCTATTCCGAGGATATTACCAATAATCATACCCTTACCTATGATGAATATGGCAAACCACAGGAATGTGTGGCGTACCATACCGTTTCTTGCTCCTAAAGCTTTTAGAACACCTATCATCTGCACACGCTCAAGTATGATAATGAGGAGTCCGCTAATCATTGTAAATCCTGTTACACATACCATAAGGGCGAGGATAATCCACACGTTGAGGTCGAGAAGTTCAAGCCATGAGAATATCTGCGGATTCAACTCCTCAACAGTAGCTGAGCAATAAGTCTCGCCATAGGCATCCAAATGCTTGTTTACTTTCTTCGTAACAGAATGGAGTACTTGATTAAGTTGGTCATATTGATTGATGGACAACTCTGCACCTGTAGCCTGATCAGCTTCCCAACCATTAAGTTTTACAACACTGTAAAGGTCGGCAAAGCACATGGTTTCATCGTACTTAGAAAGATTTGTCTGATAAACTCCACTCACCGTGTATTTTCTCATACGGACATCACCGCCCGTCATGAAATATCCATACACCTTTGAACCTGCATGAAGATTCAGTTTATCCGACATTATTTTCGAAACGAGTATCTTATTTCCGCTCTTTTCACTTGAAAACTTAGGAATGCTTCCCTCCACCATATTGCGTGACAGGAATGCTGTATCAAACTCTTCCCCTACCCCTTTGAATGCAACGCCAAGAAAATCAGAATCGGTCTTTAAGATACCTTGTGTCATGGCATATCTCTGTACGTGCTTTACTCCATCGATACGTTTCAGAACGGTCATCATAGAGTCGTTCAATTGTATAGGTTTTGTATCTGCCGTCTGCAAGGTAAAGAAATTGGCAACAGTTATGTCGCTGCCGAATCCAACAACCTTGTCTCGAATAGTGTGCTTGAAGCCAAGTACCACAGCGACAGAGACCAGCATCACAGCAAGACCGAGAGCCACACCTACTGTGGCAATACGAATAGCAGGGCGACTGACTTTCTGTCCGTCGCCCTCACCATTGTATATCTTCTTCGCTATGAATAAAGGGAAGTTCATTTTTCTGCGAAAAAATTAATAATTAATAATGGTTAATGAATAAGACATACTAAATTATTCACCATTAATTATTCATTATTAATTAAATTACTCTTCTTCCACTCTGCCAGGATATGCCTCAAGTGCCTTACGAAGCACAACGAGAGCACGTTCAAGGTCATCTTTCTTTAGCACATAGGCAATACGCACCTGATTGATGCCGGCACCTGGTGTGGTATAGAAACCTGCAGCAGGAGCCATCATTACGGTTTCGCCCTCGTACTCGAATTTCTCAAGACACCAACGGCAGAACTTTTCTGAGTCATCAACAGGCAGCTTCGCTACTGTATAGAACGCGCCCATAGGTATTGGCGAATATACACCAGGAATACGGTTAAGTCCGTCGATAAGCACCTTACGGCGCTCCACATATTCATCATATACATCACGGTAGTATTCCTCTGGAGCATCAAGTGAAGCCTCTGCTACAATCTGTCCGATGAGAGGTGGAGAAAGACGAGCTTGACAGAACTTCATCACAGCAGCACGTACGTCCTTGTTCTTTGTTATAAGGGCACCAACACGGATACCGCACTCTGAATATCTCTTTGAAACAGAGTCTATAAGGATTACGTTCTGCTCAATTCCCTCAAGATGACACGCAGAGATATAAGGAGAACCTGTGTAGATATATTCACGATATACCTCGTCAGAGAAGAGATAAAGGTCGTACTTCTTCACGAGATCACGAATCTGATTCATCTCACGGCGTGTGTATAGATAACCCGTCGGATTGTTCGGGTTACAAATCATAATTGCACGAGTACGAGAATTGATGAGTTCCTCGAACTTCTCTACCTTAGGGAGCGAGAATCCCTCGTCAATGGTCGTTGCGATAGTACGAATCTTTGCACCTGCAGAAATCGCAAATGCCATGTAGTTTGCATATGCAGGCTCTGGAACGATAATCTCGTCGCCAGGGTTAAGACAAGCCATGAAAGAGAACAATACAGCCTCAGAGCCTCCGCTGGTAATGATAATATCATCAGCAGAAACATTGATGTTGTATTTCTCGTAATAACCTACAAGTTTTTCGCGATATGACTGGTATCCCTGTGAAGGGGAATATTCAAGAATAGTGCGGTCTATATTCTTCAAAGCATCAAGCCCTACCTTTGGTGTAGGCAGGTCTGGCTGTCCGATATTCAGATGGTAAACTTTTGTACCGCGTTTCTTTGCTGCGACTGCAAGAGGTGCAAGTTTTCTGATAGGAGACTCTGGCATCTCATGTCCGCGAACCGATATTTTTGGCATTTTTTTCTTAATTATTATAAATTTATGTGCAAAGGTACAGAAATCCCCCCGTTTATCAAAATAATCTTTGCTAAAAATCATCATAAAATATAATATAATGTAAATTTCTTCGGTTTTACGGGATTTTTTCGTAATTTTGTACTCGTAAAATCAAAGACATGCACCTGTTGCGCTGACGTTCAAATTCTTTTTCCAGCGCACCCTTGCATTAACAACTAAAACATATAAAACAAAAAAATGAGAACAATAGCATCACAATGGTTTGAAGTTAAGGTACGTTATGACAAAATAACAGATGACGGCACCCCAAAGCCTATAACAGAACAATATGTAGTTGACGCCCTCACTTTCACAGAGGCAGAAAGCATTATCACAGAGGAAATGTCAGTCTATATATCTGGCGAGTTCAACATCAATGGTATCAAACCGGCTTCATTCAAGGAAATATTCTTCTCCGACCTTAACAACGACGATCGTTGGTTCAAAGCTAAGCTTCAGTTCATTACTTTCGATGAAAAGACACAGAAAGAGAAGCATTCTGCAGTCAATTATCTTGTTCAGGCTCACACCCTCCCTCAGGCAGTAAACTATATCAGTGAGGTAATGGGCAAGACCATGAATGACTATGTAATCTCTAACATTGCCGAGACAAATATCCTTGACGTATTCGAGCATAAAGACGTAAAGAGCACACCAGATGCAAAGCCTGAATACGAACAAGGTCAATAAGTGAAAAATGAATAATTATAAAATGGAAAATACCGATTGGTATTTTTCATTTTTCACTTTTTCATTTTATAATTTATTTTTATGTATCCAGTAAAAGAAAATCTCCTAAAGGTAAAGCAAACTCTGCACGAAGGCATTGAACTCGTGGCAGTTAGCAAGTTTCACCCGAAGGAATACATAGAAGAGGCATACGCAGCAGGTCAGCGTATATTCGGAGAGAGCCGTGAGCAAGAGTTAAAGCAGAAGCATCAGGAGTTGCCACAGGATATAGAGTGGCATTTCATCGGTCATTTGCAGACAAATAAGGTGAAATACATTGCTCCATACGTTTCTATGATTGAAGCTGTAGACTCAATCCGTCTTCTACGTGAAATAGAAAAGCAAGCTGCCAAGGTAGAACGAGTAATAGACGTACTTCTCGAACTCCATATTGCTAATGAAGATACCAAAAGCGGTATGACACTCGACGAATGTCGCGAAATGCTTGCCGAAGGAGAATGGAAATCTATGTCACATATCCACATCCGTGGCATAATGATGATGGCAAGTAATGTGGATGATGAAAGCCAAATACGTCAGGAATTCATCACAGCAGCCGATTTCTTCGATGAGATAAAGGCGAAATACTTTGCCGACAATGACGACTTCTCTGTACGTTCCTATGGTATGAGCGGAGACTACTTGATAGCACAGGAATGTCGTAGTACAATGGTGAGAATAGGTACAACAATCTTTGGTCCGAGAGTCTATTAAAAGACGTTGAATAAAACCCTACTCCATATATTATCAAGAACCATATGGACCATTGTCGTTCTATATGCTGTACTGATGGCAGTAACACATCTACCATCAGTACAGGCATTTATTGCGAGTGAGTTAAAGGAAAAGATTGAAGAGAGAATCGGTTCCCGTGTAGAGATAGAGAAAGTTGATTTAGGTTTTCTGAATCGTATCATAGTCGATGGATTTGAGGTTTACGACCAGAACAAGGAACGCTTTCTAAAGTCTTCCCGTGTTTCTGTGAAGATCGACCTTATCGACCTTATGAGCGGTAAGATAAACCTAACCTCAGCCCAACTATTCGGCCTTGATGCCAATATTTACAAAAATAGCCCTGAGGATAAGCTAAACTTCCAATTCATCGTTGATTCTCTAGCTTCCAAGGATACGACATCAACGACTCCATTGAATCTACAGATTTCATCGCTCGTTATACGTAATGGTGCGGTGAAATATAATCTGAGATATCTTCCACAAGATAAAGAGAAGTTTGATATCAATCATCTGGCAATAAGTAAGTTGTCAACCCATATCATGCTTTACGAACTTACTGATGATGCTATTGATGTCAATGTAAAGCATTTCTCTTGCCTTGAAAGCTCTGGACTACAGATAAAGGATATTCAGTTTCATGCTAAGGCCGATGCTCATAGGGCAAGTATTACAAATCTGAATATTGCCCTACCCCATTCTGAACTCAGTATTCCGAAGCTGAGAGCAGACTATAGTTTCCTTAATGGAAAGATTGTAGAAGAAGATCTGAAATTCGACACAGATATAGAAATACCACGATTCCGTTTCAGCGATATCGCTTCCCTACTGCCATTCGAGACAAAGAAACTCCCAGAACTCTCGGCCAAAGCTTCTTTGAATGGTGAAAAGAGTAACGCCAATTTCAAAACCTCAGTAAAAGCCACCGACGGCTCTATAGAACTTGACGCAGAAGGAAAAGCTGAATCATTCCTTACTGACCTGAAATGGCGTATAGAACCATTATCCCTGTACGTATCATCCGCATTATTCGAGACTCTCAATAAAATTACCCCTATGCCTTCACAGGTAATGGGACTTGGTGATATTGCCCTCAACGGAACTGCCTATGGCACAAAGTCTACGATAGCTTTCAATCAGGATATTACGACAGACAAATGTGGAGCTGTTACCATTACAGGCGAATTTGACGGTAAGGAAATAGATACGCACATCAAGACTAATGACCTTGCACTCGGACAAATACTTGGAAATCCGGAAATAGGAATAATTGCTGTAGATGCCTCTACAGATGTTGTACTGAATAATGGAGCCATTTCTTCCGTAAAGATAGACGGACTTATTCCTCAATTCCAGTATAAGAACTATACATACCAGAATACGGAAGTGTCTGGTGAGTATAGAAACGGTAATGTGGATGGAAAATTCTCCATCGACGATCCTAATGTGCTGATGACCGCAAATGCCAAAGCAAAACTTAGCGGAAAAGTAAAAGATCTAGAGGCTGACATCGAGCTTGAGCATTTCTGTCCTAAGCAGTTAGGACTTTCCGACAAATGGAATAATGCAGTATTCTCCTTGCGTTGTAATACCAATCTTCATGGCAGCAACATCGATGATGTAGTCGGTTATGTTGATTTATCCAACCTAAGCATGATTGGAGGAAACGTGAAAGAGGGGGCAATGCCTGAGAATCTGTATGTACAGAATATCCACATAAGTTCTACACGCAACAATAATTCCGAAAGACAGATATCCCTTGAAGGAGATGATGTGAAACTTCTCGTAAAAGGAGATTTCACCCCATCACAGTTACAGAATACCGTTCTCGAACTTGTTCATGCACAATTACCTTCAATCTCTGTCAATAAAGCAAATCTGTCTTATGCCGGAAATGTTATAATCGACGGACAAATGCTCTCTACGGAATGGCTGCGTAAACTCGTTGGAGTAGATATCGACCTACACAGACCTGCAACATTCCAAGGCTATATTAATGGATATACAAAACAGGCAAACCTATTCCTCGATGTACCTTCTATAAATGCTTTCGAACATGAGCTGGAGAATGTACAGCTACTTCTCTGGACACCAGAAGAAGGTCTTTGCGGTAGTATTTCCATGCAGATGCCTGATGAAGACAAAGACAAGGAACCTTTTAGCGTTGCTCTTGAGGCAAAGGCTTACAACGACATTCTGAATACGACTATAGCATGGAATAACAATAGGGATGACATATTCCGTGGAAGACTGAACCTGAAGTCTAATTTCACCCCTTCTCCATTCGGGGCTACAGCCCATATCAGTATCGACAGATCAGACATCCAGGTTGGAGATAGTATATGGCGTATGCATTCACGTGATATTGTCTATACCGATAACCGACTAAGCATCGACCATTTCGCCTTTGAAAACGACTTCCAGCACATCTATGTAAATGGAGTTGCATCAAAGTCCTCTACCGACTATCTCATGGCCGACCTGAAGAATGTTAATGTCAGCTATATCCTCAACCTTGTCAATTTCCACTCTGTGGAGTTTGGTGGTTTTGCAAGCGGACATATTGCTGGTCATAGCATACTCGAATCTCCAGAGGCATCGGGACATATTGACGTGGCGGGCTTCACATTCCAGGAAGGCAGAATGGGTAATCTGCATATTGACGCACAACTGAACAACTCCAAGAAACAGATTGATATTGATGCGTATGCCGAAGATGATGACCGTACAGTTCTGAATATAGGCGGTTTCGTTTCTCCGCATCGTGAGGAAATAGACCTTTCCATTCAGGCAAATAACGAGCATCTCGATTTCATGCACTATTTCTGCCATTCATTCATGGATGAGGTAAATGGTACATGCACAGGCCGTCTGCACCTGTTCGGTCCTTTCTCTGGGGTCAACCTCGAAGGAGATATGCTTATAAATGGTGCCGTGAACATAACGTCGCTCAACTGCCGTTATGCTTTCCACGATGCAACCGTACATTTTATACCAAACGAAATCTACGTTGAGAAGCAGCCGATATACGACAAATACGGCAATATGGCATATTTCTCAGGCGGGCTGCATCACAATTGTCTTAGCCGCATGACCTATGATTTCGTCATAGATGCGGAGAAACTGCTCTGCTATGATTTCCATGACTTTGGAGAGATGAACTTCTACGGCACAGCCTTTATGACAGGTAAATGCATAATAACAGGTAGAAGTAGCGAACTCCTCTTTGATGTCAACGGTAATGTGGAGCCTGGAAGTAGTATGGTTTATAATGCCACAAGCCCAGATGCCATCACACGTTCAGAGTTCATCAACTGGAATTCTGTAAATAAGAAACAGCAGAAAAAGAACAGTAAAGCGGAGAATGACGACGAAGAGGAAAAAGAGCTGAAGGACGTAAGTACCAATATGCGCATGAACTTCCTTGTCAACGTCACACCAGACGCTACCCTACGCATACTCATGGACCGTAATACTGGCGATTATATCGACCTTCATGGTTCTGGAGTACTTCGTGCCAACTATTACAACAAGGGAGACTTCGACCTTTATGGTAACTACCTCATTAATGACGGTATCTACAAGATGACAATCCAGAATGTCATAAACCGTAAATTCGACTTCCTCAGAGGCAGCAGCATCGCATTTAGCGGAAACCCATATAGTGCCGTTCTTAACATGCAGGCAAAATACACGTTGAATAGCGTATCGCTTTCCGACCTTAACATCGGCAACTCATTCTCAAGCAACAACATCAAGGTGGATTGTCTTATGGATATCACAGGTACTCCTGCAGCTCCTATTGTCAACTTCAATCTTGACCCGCATACCAATAATGCAGAGGCACGTCAGATGATATTCTCACTCATCAATAGCGAGGAAGAGCTTAACCAGCAGGTGCTTTATCTGCTTTCTGTCGGCCGTTTCTATGCACAGGGTAATAATAATGCCAACGTGCAGGATAACCGCGTAAACCAGACATCGCTTGCCATGCAGAGTATCGTAAGCGGAACTCTCAGCCAGCAGTTCAACAACATCATTAATAAGATGGTGAAGAACAACAACTGGAACTTCGGAGCAAATATTTCACCTGGTGATGAAGGCTTCTATAATGCCGAGTATGAAGGTCTGCTCAACGGATCTATGCTCAACAATCGTCTGCTCTTTAATGGTCAGTTCGGCTATCGCGACAACGCCAATACCGCCAATCAGGAGTTCATAGGCGATTTCGACCTCCGATACCTGCTCTTCCCTAATGGAAACCTTGCTGTAAGGGTATATAACCAGACTAACGACCGTTATTTCACTAAGAACTCCCTTAACACACAAGGTCTCGGTCTTATCCTGAAATACGACTTCGACACATTCCGTGCCTTGTTCAGAAGAAAGAAAAAGCAGTAATCCAGCATTTCCTTTTCTAAAACTTCATGAAACTCAAAGCCTATACAAAACGAAAGAATGACGTGTCCGATACTATCAACAATAGTATCGGCAAGTCTATCGTCGTTTGTTCTGCCCCTATGTTCTATGACCAACTGCTTACTGCCATTTCTGATGATATTGATACCCGTCAAAAGTATGACATCATAAGGAATGTGTTTGCCCGAGTGATAGAGCAAGGCATAATGGATTGCCAGATAGCTTTTGTTGGCTTCTTTGCGAAACTTGACTATTGCCTGAAGGAGTATGACGTGCCTTTGGCTGCCTCTAACCTTATCCAACTTGCACGAAAGGAGATGTTTCCTGAAAGGAACAAGAAACAGGACTTGACGCAAGAGGCTTTGAACACGTCCCTACCCCATAACCTGAAGGCAACAGCCCTACTGGTATATTATCTGTGTGGCAAGACCGAAATCCCATCTGAACTAAAGACGCATTTCCCGCAAAGTGATAGGAAAAACACATGGGGAAAATTTGAGGAGAATGTTCTTCGTGTGGTAGTAGAGAAATGGGACAACGACTATATCTATGCCACAGAGGAAAACGAGAACACAACCATACAGATATGCTATGGCAAGGATAATAAGATGCTCACTCGCAATGGGGAGTTCTCATGGAATTATCTGAATGAGGTGCTGTGGGAAGGTGCCCAACTTAATCTCGTGCGTGTTCGTAGGGATGAAAGCGGAAAGATGCTGATGCCTGAGCTCATTATTCTTGAGCCTGACTATCTTATCAACGTGACAACGATAGCCGGCTGTTTTGAGAGCTATGCAGAATCGCCTTTCGTCAATCTTATAAACAAGATAAAGCCACAACCAAACACACAGGCAATTCATCTCGGAAACCTTGCCGGACAACTTCTTGACAACACTATACATGCAAGAGATATCAGCCTTGACGACTCCATAAAGTCATTTGTAAGTGCCAACGCTCTGAGCATGATATCATGTCCGGAACTTGTAAACGGCTTTGCGAAGTTCAAACAGGATGCAGAGATCCAGAAGCAAAATATCGAACATCTTATTGGTGAGACTCTTCCGAATGTGATTGGCAAATACGACAAGGGCAACGTACTTCTTGAGCCTTCGTTCTTTAGTGAGGTCCTTGGCATTCAAGGTCGTCTCGACTTCCTGTATCAGAAAGATGGTGACGTAACCATCATAGAGCAGAAATCGGGCAAGGGCGAGTTCGTGAGAAACCAACCAGATGCCTCTACCCCAACTGCCAAGCTAACGCACACGATTCAGGTTCTGCTTTATCGTGCCTTGTTCCAGTATGAGTTTCAGACCTACTCCTCACAGCTGAAGCATATCATGCTGCTTTACTCCAAATACTCCAAGGGCTTGCTGCTGATACCTCAAAGTCCGGAACTTCTGCTTCGTGCGATAAAGATGCGCAACCTATTGGCATGGACCGAGATAATGTATGCGAAGGAGGGTATGGAACTGCTCAGAACGCTTACTCCCGAAAAACTCAACATGAACGGATTGAGCGGAAGGCTATGGGATGTGTATGTCCGTCCGCAACTCTCCGAACTCCTCTCCCCTATCCATAATGCCTCTTCGCTTGAACTGGCATACTATCTCCGTTTCCTTCGTTTCATACAGAACGAACTGCTCCTTTCAAAGGTCGGTAACAAGAGGAAGGAGAATTCTGGCTTTGCAACCATCTGGCACGACACGCTTGAAGACAAGAAATCGGCAGGAAACATATACGACAAGCTTTCCATAAAGGATTTCGTATGTGAGGAAGATGCAGTATCATCTGTCATCCTTGAGTTCAACGAACCTCAATCAGCCGATTCCACGAACTTCCGTATCGGAGACATCGTTATCCTTTATTCCTATATGAAGGATGAGGTGCCTAATGCCTGTTCGGATATTGTGATAAGGGCTAGCATCGTTGACATAAAGACAGATACGATAGAACTCCGGCTCAGGAACTCACAAACGGCAAGACAGGTATTTGACAAGTCAGGGGGGCCTCTCTGGGCTATAGAGCATGACATGCTCGAGTCTATGACAAACACGTTGTTTAGTGCTATGCATGGTTTCCTGTCAGGCACAAAGCAAAGACGTGATTTGATTCTGTCTCAGCGAGAACCATGTGTAGATGCCTCTTTGACCATAAACGGCGAATATGGAAGATTCAATACTCTTGTAACACGTGCTAAACAGGCTCGTGACATCTTCCTTATAATCGGTCCTCCAGGAACAGGCAAGACATCTTTCGGACTTGTAAACCTTCTCAAGGAGGAACTTACGGAACCCGATTCCAACGTACTTCTGCTTTCATATACCAACAGGGCTGTGGATGAGATATGCAGCAAACTGGTAGAGATAAAGCATGAACAACCCGACTTCGACTTCATACGCATAGGCTCCGACCTCTCCTGCTCCGAGGAATATCGCGAATATCTGTTATCCTCACGTTCTGCAAAGGAAGAAGGAGGAAATGGACTATACCGACTTATCAAGAAAACGAGGGTGTTCTGTGGCACTACGAGTGCCGTAAATGCCAATATGAGTCTATTGAAGCTCAAGCATTTCACTCTTGCTATCGTGGATGAGTCGTCGCAGATTCTCGAACCGCATCTTATAGGTCTGCTAACCGCCCACGACAAGGAAAAAGAGGCTATTG
Source organism: uncultured Prevotellaceae bacterium (assembly GCA_946406435.1). Lineage (GTDB taxonomy): Bacteria > Bacteroidota > Bacteroidia > Bacteroidales > Bacteroidaceae > Prevotella. The sequence goes on from CAMJKP010000047.1 coordinate 24,258, forward strand.
ACCGATTTGTTCTAATAGGCGACCACAAGCAGCTCCCAGCCGTTGTGCAGCAATCTGTGGAGGAATCCGTTGTTAATGAGCCAGAGCTTAATGCCATCGGACTTACCGATTGTCGTCTCTCGTTGTTCGAAAGGCTCTTGTCGCGCTTCAAGACCTCGGATGGCTATGACGG
>CAMJKP010000048.1 GCA_946406435.1 uncultured Prevotellaceae bacterium
CAGAGCCATTACGGAAACCCTAATGACACATCTGTAAAGCGTTAATATGACAATAGCTGTAGATTTCGACGGAACAATTGTGGAGCATCGTTATCCTGCAATAGGTAACGAACTCCCATTTGCAACTGAGACACTCAAGATGCTTATCGCTGAGCATCATAAGCTCATCCTCTGGACAGTTCGTGAGGATGAACTTCTTCAAGAGGCTGTTGACTGGTGTAAGGAGCGCGGAGTGGAGTTCTATGCCGTAAACCGTGACTATCCAGAAGAGTCGCTTGAGAACAACAACCATTTCTCTCGAAAGCTCAAAGTGGATTTGTGGATTGATGACCGTAACATAGGCGGTCTTCCTGACTGGGGTACCATCTATCAGATGATTCATTACAACAAGACATGGAATGACATCAACTCACAGCATCCATCTGCTTATGAGTATGAGAAGCCAAAGAAAAAGTGGTGGCAATTCTAAAGCTCTTTTAAGAACTTAATTGATAAATGAAAGTTGAAAATTGAAAATTTATATCGCAAATGATTTTCAGTTTTCAATTTTCTTTTTTCAATAGAACTAATAATTTTCAATTTTCAACTTTCCATTTTCAATTTCAATTCGTCAGGATGAAAGATTCAGTAATCATAGTAAGTGGCGGAATGGATTCTGTCACTTTGCTTTATGAATATGCAGACAGTATAGCTCTTGCCATAAGTTTTGACTATGGTGCAAATCATAATGCCAGGGAAATACCTATGGCAGCCCTGCATTGTGAGCGTCTCGGAATAGAGCACCTGGTCATTCCTTTGGCTTTCATGGGAAAGTATTTCACGTCAAGTCTTCTTGAAGGTGCTGATGCAATTCCTGAAGGTCATTATGCCGACGAGAACATGAAGTCAACGGTTGTACCTTTCCGTAATGGTATAATGCTGTCTATAGCAGCTGGAATCGCGGAGAGTAGAGGCTTGAAGAATGTCCTAATCGCCAATCATGGTGGAGATCATAGCATCTACCCTGATTGCCGTCCTGAGTTCATCAAAGCTATGGATGCTGCAACAAAGGCTGGCACATATATAGATGTAAGCGTGAAAGCCCCTTACACCAATATCACAAAGACTGACATTGCACGTCGTGGCAAGGCTCTTGGCATAGACTATAGCGAAACATGGTCTTGCTATAAGGGTGGGGAAGTCCATTGTGGTAAGTGCGGCACTTGCGTAGAGCGAAAAGAGGCTCTTGAGGGGGCTGGAATAGAAGACAATACCATATACGAGTAGAAAGGTTAGAAGGTTTTCAGGTTAGAGGTTAGAGTTGAAACTATTGGCAATGGCCATGCACCGAATGGTATTCTTCACTCTTCGTTCTTCACTTTTCACTCTTCACTCTTCGTTCTTCACTTATTAGGGTATATCCTGGAGCATCGAATGCTTCTGCATCAAGCTGTAGTTTTCCATCCTTGAAGGTGTAGCTATATGTCATGACTCCCCAATTTACACCTTGTCTTGATTCATGGGTGTATATGGAGTTCTCTATATCTGTGAAATAATACGGACGTGTGCCTGTCGCAAGAGGTTGTTGGTCTTCCCTCGTGTTGACAACTTTCATCTCTCCATTTTGAGAGAAAGTGATGGTAATCTCCCCTTCATCGTAATTTTTATAACCGCCCCAACCATCAGATGCTCCAATTAGATACCATGTTCCGATAATTTCAGATTTGTCAGCATAGTTGTCATCTTCATCTTCGCTGCAACTACTAAGACAAGTAAAACTAAATAGTAACAGACTTACCCATAAAAACACTTTTGATTTCATATTCTTTTCTGTTTGGTTTAATAAAATAATGTTTACATTCATATAATGTACGATATCAAGAAACCTTGCACGAGAAATGTAATAATTTAACGTGAGTTCGACGAATTTCATCAACTTGTATTGTTGAAAAACATGTGGTTGAAGAAGCTCTGAAAGAGCGATACCTAACAGGGCAGTCCGATAGGGCTGTTATATAGACGATATTTAATGGAATGAGGTCTGAAGGACCGACACCTATTGTATTTAGGTGTCGCACTTACAGCGCTCCTTTAATCACGCATCTACCGAATAACAGCCCTATCGGACTGCCCTATTAGGTGGCGGGCTTTGGCTTTCCCTTCGGCCGCCGACCTCTTCGACGTTCAGCCCTCGCAGTCCAGAATTCATCGAGCTAACATTAACTAAGTTACAATTCCTACGTAATTCCATACCAAGTCCCATTTCTCGCCTATTCTATGGAACGGACTTTCATCGAGTTTGGAGCGGACTTATAGCGAAGGAAGAGCGAAGGTAAGACGGATGTAATAGGTTGGTGTAATACCCTTGCAAAGAAAAAAATCAAAAAGTTTTTTAAGGGAGTATTACACCTTTTGATGTTGTGTGTGATATTTTTGTTGATTATCAGTATGTTAGATGAGGTGTAATACCCTTGAAAGTATTACACCATTTCGAGCTATTTGGTGTAATACTGGTGTAATACTTTCGGGGGGTATTACACCAAAGTAAACGGATTGATACTCAAATGTTTAATATGCACAAAACCGCAAAGGTGTAATACTCGGCGTTAAAAACTTTTTGAAAAATAGTATTACACCAACTATTACACCACATTTTTCTGAACACGGAAAGCACGGAGATTTGTCGAAGACCCACTGACCACAGGGAAGTAATGAACGAAAAAACTCTTTGCGTTGAAAAAATTACTGTGATATTTATGATAATTAATGTTTTCTTCACGAAGTGAAAACGTATAATATCGCATTAATAACACATTAATATCGCATAAATTTTTCAATCGTAGAGATTTATTTTTCAACAATTTCAATAATTTCAATTAATTTTGGACGCACACTATTATTAGGTTTACCCCCTCTCTGATATGTTTATTTGAGGATTCGTATATATGTGTGTGCATTTTTATTGTAATTATTGAAATAATTGAAATTGTGGAGAGGATGGTGCTTGCTTTCGTTTATAAAAAAAGAATTACAAGACTAAGCGAATAGTCTTGTAATTCCATATTGTGTACTTAACCTCCTTCCTCTTGGGAAGGCTTGGTTATGCCTTAGATCTGCTTGAAGAAGTCGTTGCCCTTATCATCAACGAGGATGAATGCAGGGAAGTCAACAACGTCAATCTTCCATACAGCCTCCATACCGAGCTCTGGATACTCTACGCACTCAATGCTCTTGATGTTGCTTGAAGAAAGGAATGCTGCAACGCCACCGATAGAACCGAGGTAGAAGCCCTTGTGGTCCTTACAAGCGTCGGTAACAACCTGTGAACGGTTACCCTTGGCAATCATTACCATAGAACCGCCATTGTCCATGAACTCGTAAACGTATGGATCCATACGACCTGCTGTTGTTGGGCCCATAGAACCGCAAGGCATACCCTGTGGAGTCTTTGCAGGACCAGCGTATAATACTGGGTGGTCCTTGAAGTATTGTGGCATACCCTCACCTGCATCAAGACGTGCCTTGATCTTAGCGTGTGCGATGTCACGAGCTACGATGATTGTACCAGTGAGGTTCACACGTGTAGAAACTGGGTACTTGCTCAGCTCCTTGCAGATCTCAGACATAGGCTGATTGAGGTTGATGTTGATAGCATCGCCCTCGCCTGCCTGACGGAGTGACTCTGGGATAAGCTCGTATGGTTTGTCGTCCATCTTCTCAATCCAGATACCATCCTCGTTGATCTTTGCCTTGATGTTACGGTCGGCAGAACAAGAAACACCGAGACTGATAGGACAAGAAGCACCGTGACGTGGCAGACGTACTACACGAACATCGTGAGCGAATGCCTTACCACCAAACTGAGCGCCGAAACCTATCTTACGAGCCTCTTCAAGAAGCTGCTTCTCAAGTTCGATATCACGGAATGCGCGACCTGTCTCATCGCCTGTTGTTGGGAGGCTGTCATAGTACTTTGTAGAAGCGAGCTTGACAGTCAGAAGGTTCTTTTCTGCAGAAGTACCACCGATAACAAATGCGATATGGTAAGGAGGACAAGCTGCTGTGCCGAGAGTCTTCATCTTCTCAACGAGGAAAGGAACGAGAGTGCCAGGGTTCTGGATACGTGCCTTTGTCTCCTGATAGAGGTATGTCTTGTTAGCAGAACCACCACCCTTTACTACGCAGAGGAACTTATACTCCATGCCGTGTGTAGCCTCGATGTCAATCTGTGCAGGGAGGTTGCAACGTGTGTTCACCTCATCGTACATATTGAGAGGAGCGTTCTGAGAATAGCGGAGGTTGTCGTTTACGTATGTGTTATATACACCCTTAGCAAGAGGCTCTTCGTCCTCGAAGCCTGTCCAAACCTGCTGTCCCTTCTCTGCGTGGATGATAGCTGTACCTGTGTCCTGACAGAATGGGAGCTGACCCTTGCATGCAACCTCAGCGTTGCGGAGCATTGTGAGGGCAACATACTTGTCGTTGTCGGTAGCCTCTGGGTCGTTGAGTATAGCAGCAACCTGCTTGTTGTGCTCACGACGTAGCATGAAGTTCACGTCGTGGAATGCCTGTGTTGTAAGAAGCTCAAGAGCCTCTGGTGAAACCTTCAGGATCTTGTGCCCCTCGAAGTCACCAACTGAAACGCCTTCCTTTGAGATAAGGCGATACTCTGTCTTGTCCTCGCCAAGCTGGAACATTGGCGCGTACTTGAATTCTGGATTTGCCATTTGATAATTACTAATTACTTATTTAATTCATAATGTTTCTTAACCACAAGTTACAAGTAACCTTGCTACTTAAAAAGAACAAATTACAAATCACCATAATACTTTTTCGATAAAGCGATAAAAGCAAAATAGGTAATTTGTAATTTGTACTTAGTGACTTGATATCTTACTTCAGGAACGCAGCGCGTGAAGCCTCAATCTGCTCCTTAGAAGCAGCAAGCTCTTTCTTGAAGTCTGCAAGAGTAATTGCGTTGAGGTTCTTCAGTGGGTTGAGAGCCTCTGCAATACCTACAATCTGTGGGTCATAAACTGAGAGCTGCTCAATAGCGTCGATGATGCAGAATATGCGGAATGTGATGTTAGCAACCTGATCGTCTGTGTAGCCAGCGCAGAACTTCTCAACGTTCTGTGACAATACATATACGGTCTCAACTGTTGCGGCACTGGTCATGATCCAGTAGAAGTTGATACGTCCCTCAGCTTCCATTTCCTTGTAGAGAACCTTATTCTTCTCAGCCTTTGTCTCAGCCTCGTTAGCCTTCTTGATTGCAGGATCATTGATTTCTGCGATGAGCTTAGATACAGCCTCGTCATAGCCGCTAATTTCCATGTCATAGAGAGCAGCTACTTCCTTGTCGGCAGTAAGCATAGCCATGATAGCATATTTCTGACCGATAGATGTAGCATTGGCACTTACTGCAGGAGAGAGCAGATAAGTAGGCTTAACCTTCTTCTCTTCAGCAGAGAGCTTGATCTTTCCTGCCTTGATGTTCTCCTCGATAGCAGCAAACTGCTTCTCGTTGATCTGAGTTGAGAGACTGTCGAGGTGCATTTTTACTGATGCCTCAAGCTGAGCCTGTTCGAATGTCTTAGTTGTGTCCTGATCGGCAACTTCCTGCTGTGGCTTAGAACCGCCGCAAGATGCAAGTACCATAGCAGCGAATGCTACGATTGCGAGAGTGAATTTCTTCATAACGATTTAGTTTTTATTATTATGTTTTTTGTATTTACGCATATTTATTAATGGTTTCGGGTGTCGGTAACATGTGACTTTGCTGACCGCTAACACCTATCCCCCAATTTAGGTGCAAAGATAATAAAATATTTTATAATTCAACAAAAATATCGGAAAAAACTGATAATGTTCTGTTATTTTCCCTATATTCCTGTCGTTATTCTTTCCTTAGATAACGGGCTGGACGGTCGGAATAGAGCATTATTGCAGCAATAATGCTCATAAGCAACAGGATAGCGACGTTGAATTTCAGAGTCGATATCTTGGTGTCGCCTATTACCTTAACAGAGCTGTAGAACGGTGCACGACCATTGGTAGAGAGCGGTGTGAGATATATGAAACCGGCTCTTGGCACGATGTAGCCGTCTATGATGTCGTGCGTATGCTTGGTGTCTGCATTGATACAGAAGTTCTCGAGCTGCTTGTTGTAGTGCTCTTTCTTTAGCTTCAGGAATTCTTCCTTGCCTATTCTGTTGACTATGGACATGACTATCTTGTCCTCTTCCAGAGTTGCCTTGTTGCATCTGTTGGAAAGAGTGTCCTCGGCTTCATCTGTATAGGCACGGAGTGACTTATATGAATAGTCGCCAGAGTAAGGCGTCATATTGCAGATGTAGGAGATGGTAGGGAGGGCTTTCTTTATAACATCCATGTGCTCTGGCTGTACTGTCTCGCCTTTTTCCTTCTCGTCGTGCATGGTCTCAAGCTGTGACTGCACCTCATAAAGATAGGCAAAAAGATAGTACTGAGACTCGTATTTCTTTCTCTGAATATTAAACAGAGGTGCCTCGTATTCGTTGTCCTTGAACTGTGTTACGGATAATGCCTCGTATGCCCATCGTGAAGGTATCACGTCGCCTATTACAGGTACATTTCCTGTTGTGCTTTTCGGGGTGAGGTCAGAGAAACTGACGACAAGTCCGCAAAGCATAATCTGTGGAATGAGAAGTATTGGGATGCTGATATAGATAGCCACAACGCTATTGAGGCTTTGCGACAATAGTAATCCGATAAGTGAGGATAGGAATGCTGCAAGGAACAGCAGTCCCCACCACACGAAGAATACGTCGTGCAGTTCCATTATCATGTTTCCCACGCATACAAACAGCAGGGTTTGAAGCAGGGTGACACCTGCCATAAAGGCTATCTTGCTTGAGATATAGCTTGCATACGACAGGCTCAGGAACTTCTCGCGTTTCAGTAACGCTCTGTCCTTGATAATCTCTACTGCCGAACCGCTCATGCCTATGAATATGGCGACTATAACAGCCATGAACAGATAGGACACAAGGTTCTTGTTCTCCATAACCGAATAGCCTTCCAATGGGGCATAGTGGGTTAGCGATGCACAGATGGCTGCAAGCAACGGCGCCTCAAGGAACGTGATGAGGAGATACTGGAGATTTGTTATCTTGGTGCGGAAATTACGCTGGAGCTGTATTGCAAACTGATGTATTACCCCTGGCCTCTTCTGGTCGGTAGGAGGTACGTCTGCTTTTCTTGGCTCTTTCAGAGGTTTCTTCTTTTTCCTCCATTTCAGATATGTCTCGTGCCATTCCTGTGGAGAAACCTTTCTCTCTTCCTTCATCCTACCACTCTCATCGAGGGCTTTCTCGTCGATGATGTTGAGTATGATTTCCGGATTCACGTTTCCGCAAGTAGGACACGTGCTTGTGTTTGCGTCTGCATAGTTCGCTGCCGTCTTGAAATATGTGATAGCATCAATAGGGTTGCCATCGAACACAGGATATCCGCCTCTATCCAGTATCCATAGTCTGTCGAACAGCTTATATACGTCGGATGAAGGCTGGTGGATGTTTATGATAACGAGCTTGCCTTTGTAGGTCAGCTCCTTGAGGATGTTGATGACATTCTCTGTATCGACAGAGGAAAGTCCGGATGTAGGCTCGTCGAGGAACAGAATTGCCGGCTCTCGGATAAGCTCAAGGGCTATGTTCAGTCGTTTTCTCTGTCCTCCTGATATGTATTTGTTTATGGCACTTCCTACTTTCAGGTCACGTGCGCTGTCAAGTCCGAGTTGTCGAAGAACCACCAGGACACGCCTGTGGATCTCAGCATCGCTCATTCCCTCGAAGCATAGCTTTGCCGTGTACCATAGGTTCTGATATACGGTAAGCTCTTCTATGAGGAGGTCATCCTGTGGCACGAAGCCTATGAGTTCTTTTGCTCCTGCCTCTAAGATGTTATGTCCGTTGATGGTCACAGTTCCGCTTTGCGGGAACAAAGTGCCATTGAGCAATGACATTAATGTGGATTTACCTGTTCCACTACCGCCCATGACAGCAACAAGCTCACCACTATGGAGCGTGAAGCTGAAATTGTGTATTCCGTTCTCGCTGTTAGGGAAATGGAAATCGATGTCACGTCCGCAGAACTCCACCTCATTGCCTGTGTCCTGCTTTGAATAGAGCGCCTTGGCTGTGGAATAGTACAGTCGTGTACCTGTACGTACATTCTTCACCACGCTACTCTGTGCCCATGTCTGGAAGGTCTCAGGCAAGACAGGTACATCGTCCATGAGTATCGTGTCATTACCTGTATAGGTGAGCTGTATTCTGTTGAAATGAGGCATCCAGAAGGTCGTTATGTGACCGTCAATTCCCGGTACCTCAATCCTGCGAACAAGTTTTGATTCTTTGTCTCCTACGAAATCGCAGAAGGCAAGGAATATCTCATGGCTTACTCCGAAAATGCTTGCTGTTGTCTGGAACAGTTCATCGTCGGCAAGATAGCCGAGTTCGTCGTTTACGCAGAACTGCATCAGACGCAGTAGGAATAGAGCCTGTTCTTCTGTAGATAGGTTTGCCTGAATCTTAGTACATACATCCTTGATGATAGCCTCCTTGTCAATATCAGGAGAACTGTCATAGAGGTCTCTTAGAGTCTCGTATATCGTGATGAAGTTCTCGGTATCGCGGATACCGAAATGACGTGCAAGATAGTTGTGAAGCTTCCGTTTGGAAACCTCAATATCCACGCAATCCCTTGCTCCGAAGAGGGCAAAGAGATTAGTGAGACCTGCAAGGATAGTATCGTTTACCATATATAATATATATGCGACCCCTAACCCCAACCCTTCCCCCGTGAAGGTGGAAGGGAGGAATGTTAGCACTCCCGATTACGCAATTTTTGAGATAAAAATGGTAATCTCTCTCCCTTTCCCATTCACGGGGGAAAGGTAGTGGATAGGGGTTGCCATGTTTTTAATAATCCCCGTAAAGGAAATCGTTGTAAGGATATTTCTGCACGTGTAATTCACGCACTTTCTTGTAAATCGTGTCTCTGAACTCGTCGATGTTTATCTTCTCCTTGGCAGAGATGAACAGACAGCCGAAGTTATTAGGATTTGTGTTCTCGTTGACCTTTGCCATCCATGTGCGCTTTAGGTCGTCGAGTGAAATCTCGTTCTTCTTCACAGGGGTGAGGTCGTCTTCCTCTTTCTCTGTCCATGTGTAGGCGTCAATCTTGTTGAAGACAATCATTGAAGGCTTGTCGGCACATTCAAGGTCGCCCAGAGTCTTTTCTACAACCTTTATTTGGTCTTCGAAATCAGGATGGGAGATATCCACCACGTGAAGAAGAAGGTCTGCCTCTCTTGTCTCGTCAAGCGTTGACTTGAAAGAATCCACGAGGTCGGTAGGCAACTTTCTGATGAATCCTACTGTATCAGCCAAGAGAAATGGGAGATTATCTACCACCACCTTTCTTACTGTAGTGTCGAGTGTGGCAAAAAGTTTGTTCTCGGCAAATACCTCACTCTTGGCAAGCATATTCATAATGGTTGACTTGCCCACGTTGGTATATCCGACGAGAGCCACGCGTATAAGTCGGCCTCTGTTCTTGCGCTGTGTTGTCTTCTGCTTGTCGATTTCTGCAAGTCTCTGCTTCAGAAGGCTCATTCTTCCGAGAATGATGCGACGGTCCATCTCAAGCTGAGTCTCACCAGGACCACGAAGTCCTACGGAACCCTTACCGCCACCGGAACCTGAGCCACCGCCCTGACGCTCAAGGTGGGTCCAAAGGCGTTGGAGTCGTGGAAGCATATAGCGGTATTGTGCCAGTTCCACCTGTGTCTTGGCATTGGCGGTCTGGGCACGCATAGCGAATATGTCAAGGATAAGACTCGTTCTGTCGAGTATCTTCACCTTGAGTTCCGCTTCTATGTTGCGAAGCTGTTTTGCGGAAAGCTCATCATCGAAGATTACCATACCGACCTCTTCCCACGGAGTTCCGTCAGGATGTACGTCCTCGTTCTCTACGTGATCTTCGCACTCCTCTATATATGCTCGTATCTCCTCTAGTTTTCCTGTTCCCACATAGGTTACGCTGCTCGGACCATTCACTCTCTGTGTGAATCTCTTCAGCACCTTTGCGCCGGCTGTGTCGGCAAGAAACTCCAGTTCGTCAAGATATTCGGTCGTTTTGGCCTCATTCTGGTTTGGGGTGATGAGTCCTACGAGTACAGCGGTTTCTGTTTTTGCTTCTGATATTACGAATTCTTTCATATTGTGTAACGTGCGAAGCGTTATCGCACGTTCTTTGATTTGCTGAGTGCAAAGATACGAAATAAATTCCGAAACTCAAAATTATATTTTGTAATAATTGTGCTTTTCTCCTATAGGGGTATGTTAATGATTAAAAAACTATGCATTTCGTGGTTAAAATAAATTAAACATAATCGTCTTTTTGCCTTTTTCTCATGCCATATCGGTAACTTTGCACCAAAATTAATATATTGTATTATAAAAATTAAAGGTAAAACAGGATGAAAAAAAATCTTTTGCTTATAGCAATGGCAGTTACCGGTTGTATGGTAATCAGTAGCTGTGTAAGTAAGAAGGAGTTACTCGATTGTCAGAGTTCAAATGTGACTCTCAATAACAAGTATCAGGAGAATCGTGAGGCTTTGGCTTCTGCAAACGCTCGTATTCAGAGCCTTCAGGAGCAGCTTAATTCAGAGAAGGCTAATAGCGCAAGTCTTAAGAAGTCTTTGAAGGATATGCAGGAGTCTCTTAACCAGAGCCTTGCTGCTGCAAACTCAAACAATGTGAATGTGGCAAAGCTTGTTGACCAGATCAACGAGTCTAACCAGTATATCCGTCACCTCGTTGAGGTTAAGTCTAAGAGCGACTCTCTCAACATGGTACTTACAAACAACCTTACACGTTCTCTCTCTAAGGAGGATATGAAGGAGGTTGACGTACAGGTAATGAAGGGTGTTGTTTATATCTCTCTTGCTGATAACATGCTCTATCAGAGCGGTTCTTACGAGATTAGCGACCGTGCTGCTGCTACTCTCTCTAAGATTGCAAAGATCATCAGCGACTATAAGGACTATGACGTTCTCATCGAGGGTAACACCGATAACGTTCCTATGAAGGGTACTAACATCCGTAACAACTGGGATCTCTCTTGTCTCCGTGCATCAAGCGTTGTTCAGTGTCTCCAGACAAAGTACGGCGTAGATCCTAAGCGTCTCACAGCAGGTGGTCGTGGTGAGTTCAACCCAATCGCCGACAACAATACAGATGCTGGTCGTGCTACAAACCGTCGTACTCAGATTATCATCACTCCTAAGCTTGATGAGTTCATGGATCTTATCGGTAAGGCTCCATCAGATAAGAAATAGTTTTCTTCGATATAGCTAAATATTAATTGGAAAGCAGTCGGGATTTTGTTCCTGGCTGCTTTTTTGTATTTACTTGAAGAGCCTTATCTAATATTTTGTGATTTTATGAGGGCTGTAAGCCCGACACCTAAAAGGGTAGTCTGTAAGGGCTACCTATAATGATGGCTTGATTAATGAGCACCGTAGGTGCGGCACCTATTATATGTGTCGCACTTACAGCGCTCAAATAAAATAATATCTTGTATAGCGGCTCTTACGAACCGCCCTTTTAGGTGGCGGACTTACGGCCCTCGCAGTATTTGGCATGTCCCTCGAATTCCTTGCTAAAGCTCGGCTGAAAATAGGGTAAAAAAGAAGAGGGCCTCATCTCACGATGTGGTCCTCATTGACGTTTAAAAAACTAACCATAAAACACGGATATCTCATTTTATATCCAAAAACATTTTTATTTTCTTTAGGAATCTGATGCAAAGGTAATGTCTTTTTTTTTGAACCTACAAGAAAATGTGTTACTTGGATGTTACCGTTTGTTACAAAGTGCTGAAAACCATATTTATACAACATCTGTATATGTCCGTGGTAACATATTTGTATCTTTTATGAGCAATTTTTGCTGCGAAAATGAAAGTTTTTTGATGTAAGACACAACTTTTTTATGTTGTATTGTTTGGTTTCTTATGGAAAAATATTACCTTTGCATCTGTATTGTAATAAAGACGATAAAGAAATGAAAACAAGAATAATTCTCGGAATATTTTTGCTCCTTGCATTGTGCGTTAGGGCTAATGTTGATGGAAGGCTCACCATTCCAAACTGGTATGGGGATAAAGCTTTATTGCCCGATTTTCGAGATTATAAAGATGAGTCGGATAGCATAACTATCGAGAAGGTGTTTTTCCACAAGGAAAGCAAGGATTTGTTTTTTCTTATGGGTAATATTGCAGGAGGTAAGAGCTCGTTGATATTTGCTTTAGATAAAAAGAAATCTGAAATCTTGTATTGTGCAGAATCTGCAAGGATTGATACCGTGAAATCTTCTCAGTTGGGAAATCGTCAGTTTCTTTGCGCGGAGCAGTCATATTCAGACATGTGTACCAGGGATGTGTGGTACTCCATCTATGTTATTGAAAAAGGTGCTTTCTTTAGATGCTTTTCTGATGTGAAGGAGATGGAATGCCTTTCTGCCGAAAGTTATTGTTCAAATGAATGTACTTCTTATAATAAGAATTTTGACTTTGAAGTGAAAGACGATGCGCTGATTATAACTATACAACAACAGATAGAAGGAGGAAGCATTACTTACAATCAAAAGGTCATTAATCTCAGGGAAATGAGCGATAGAAGTTGTGAAGACAAGGCAAGTTATATGGGAATTAAATATGACAAAGGACATAGGTATATTGAAGCTGTAGTGCATAATATAGAGGATTCGTTGAATTACTCCATTGTGTATCGTGATGGTCTGGCTTATGCGGAGATAGAAAACGGTGATACTATTGTGCTATCAGAAAACTTGTTGTCGGAGAAGCTTAATGTAAATTTGCAATCCCAAAGTAACTCTTTTCAAAAGCATGGATTTCGGGTGAATGAGCCTGATGTAATAGCTATGGATGTAGAGGCGATTTCTGCATTGTTAGCCTGTATGGAAAGTGGCGAGATCAAGGTTAAAGAGGAAAATAGGGAAGGTAAGCGAATTGTAACTTTTCAAGGACCATTTTGTTTGATACTTCATAGGACATCGCTTACTGATATGGAATATGCTATTATAGAAATAGAAAACGGGAAACTTGTAGATGCTACTTTTTCGTATTCCGAGCATGAATCAATAGGCTTGTCTGCTTTTACAATAAAAAAGCACTATGACTATGACAAAGAGGGACGAATCGTTCGTGTACTCCATGATGGTAAGATTGTCAAGGAAATCACCTATCATGATGTTTGTGTTGAGTAGAAAATATAGATAAGCCTTTTGGGGCTTTACTTTTGGAAGCCTCTTCTTCCGTTTATCCTCCGTACCAAACTCGATGATCCTTCGCTCTAGAATGGCATCTCCACCGACTTTGCACCGAGTTTGCACCGACTTTGGTACGGAGAATCAACGGAGGCATAAGGGAGGATCTTCGGAAGTAAATAAGATGATAAATATTAGTTTAACGTACTATTGAAACAATGAATATACTGATAATTTCTGGAAGCCCACGTAAGAGGGGATTGGTTTCGCAGATGCTCGACATAATGCGAGAGGAAGCAGAACAGAGAGGTGATAATGTGCAGACGGTTTTCACCAATGACCTGAACATTAGGCCTTGTATCGGCTGTATGGCATGCCGCTCAAAGGAGAGGTGCGTGCTTGGAGAGGATGACTCTCAGCGAGTGTTGAAGATGCTACAGGAGGCTGATGCTGTTATCATGGGTGCGCCTTGCTATTGGGGAAATATCCCCGGACAGATGAAACTGCTGTTCGACCGTATCGTTTATGGTATGATGCGCGATACCCCACGCTTTCCAGAACCGCTTATGAAGGGCAAGAAATGTATTCTTCTCAGTACCTGTACCACACCTTGGCCTTGGAATATTTGGTTTAACCAGTCGCATGGCGCTATTCGTGCTATGCGAGAGATTTGCCACTATTCAGGCTTTAAGATAGTTGCGACTATCGAGCGTGGCGGTACGGCGATGCATAAGCAATTGACGGAGAAAGATAAGCGGAAATGTCGTAAGGCGGTTGCAAAGTTGGTGATTTGATATTGAATTTAAGTTTAGGATTAAGTGCATAAAAAAGCCTGTCGTGGTAATGTCGCGACAGGCTTTTGATTTTCTTACTTTACAGTTGTCTCCGAGAAATAATACTCTCTCAGCGGCTTATTCTCGGTCTCGCCCGTGAGTGTGATGTCTTGCTTGAGTTTGATGTCCTGTGATGAAGCACCAATCTTGAGGGTGAACTTACCCGGAGCGATATTCCATTGGCGCTTGCCGTCGTTGTTGGTGTAGAAACCGAACTGCTCGGTGTACATCTTTATTGTTACGGTCTTTGTCTCGCCTGCCTTGAGGCTAACACGGGCAAAACCTTGCATCTGTATCGGACGGATGTTCTGGTCCTTGGCAGTAGGGGAGAGGTAGAGCTGCGCTATCTCGTCGGCTGCCACTTTTCCTGTGTTCTTTATATCAAAGGTGAGTGTTACGGCTTCATCGGAAGTCTTTGCTTCGTTGGCAATCTTCAAGTTGCTATACTCGAAGCTGCTGTAGCTAAGACCATAGCCGAAAGGCCATTGTATGCGTGGATCCTTTGTGTCGGAAAAGTTATAGCATATTGGCTCGTCGATTTCCACATTAGGATAGCTTACGCTGAGCTTGGCAGATGGCGAAATCTTGCCGTAGATGATGTCTGCGAGAGCATTACCGCCTTCCTCGCCCGGATACCAAGCCTCGATGATTGCTGCACTGCCTTTTATAATCTTCTCTGAAAGAGGCATAGCACGACCTCCGAAGAGTACGAGAACAACAGGCTTTCCTGTAGCGATAAGAGACTCTACATACTGCTCCTGCTTGCCAGGCAGACGTATGCCCTTACGATCGCGGTTCTCACCACACAGCATCACGTTCTCGCCCATAGCTGCAACGATCACATCGCTTTGCTTTGCCATAGCAAGAGCCTCTTTCGCATCGGCTTTCTCGCCAGACTCTACCTTACGGTGAAGAATCTCATATTCCCATGCACGCTCGTCACCTGCACCTACAACGTCATACTTAGTCTCAATCTCTTCGGTCCAGTCGCAACCGCGTGAATACTTGAGGTTGAATCCCTGTGGCATGCGTTTCGTCATACCCTCGTTTACAGTTACGATATGCGGATTCTCACCACCTACATCTGTCTTCTTCCAGAAATATGCCATTGCTGGATAGCTGTAATCACCACACATAGCCCACATGGAGTTTGCGTTAGGGCCTGTGAGCAGAATGTTAGGTGTCTTTGTCTGAAGTGGCAGTATGCCGTTATTCTCAAGCAGAACGATTGACTGTGAAGCGATGTCGTAGGCGGTCTGACGTTCCTCTGGCGTGTCGAGCTTTATATCCTCCTTACTATATAGATAAGCGTCCTTGTCGAACATTCCGAGGCGGAACTTATGTCTGAGCACGTTCTTTACCGCACGCTCAAAAGCCTCTGGCTTTACAAGACCTTTCTTCATTGCCTCTGGCAGAAGGGCATAGTTGGCACCATGAGGGAAATCAACATCGTTTCCTGCATTGATGGCTGCAGCTGCACGGTGCATATTATCTTCCATGTCAGGAATCTGGTCGATAGCGGTATAGTCGCTTACAATAACGCCGTCAAAGCCTACATAGCCGCGAAGGATATCGGTCAGAATCTCTGCATTAGCCACGCATTTTGTTCCATGTACAGAGTGATAGCCTGGCATCACCATACGGTTTTCTGCAAGGCGTATCATAGCTTCGTGAGGCAACAGGATTTCTTCCATCATCTCTTTTTCTTCTGTATGACCACCTCCGCCATAGCCGAGATAGTGCTTAGAACAGGTGCTCACGCCTTTCTTCAGACCGCCTTTCTGCAAGCCCTTGACGAAGGCTGTGCCGAGAACTGCGGAGAGATAGGCATCCTCGCCGTATGACTCCTCAAGACGGTTGAATGTCGGAATACGGCAAACATCCACCATAGGGGATAGTGATTGCAAACCGCCCATCTTACGCATCTCTATGCCTGTTTGTTCAGTCTTGAGTTGCGCGAGTTCTGGGTTGAATGAACATGCCTGTCCTATCTGTTGTGGGTAGATTGTTGCATCCTGAGTGTTGATGCCAGTTAGGACCTCCTCGTGGAAGAGAGCCGGGATGCCGTTAGGAGTGTTGTGTATGAGCCATTCCTGAAGCTGTGCTACACGGTCGCGTAGCAGATTTGCTGCCATAGGTTTCTGACTTGCATACTGGGAGAAATGTCCCATGCCGTTAGGTATGAGCTTACGGCACTGGGCGGTGTCGAGTTTGCCATTGTCGTCAAACAGATCGTCCATGAAACGGCTCTGGAGTTGTACCAGACGCTCTTCTTGCGACATTTTGTTATAGAGTTCATCGACCTGCTGGTCGTAGTTCTCGACTGTTACTTGATTGTTGCAGCCTGCAAGGGCTGATGCGGTTAGGAGCATTGAAATGATCTTTTTATTCATTTAGTTTAGGTAATGTGTGAAAATGTAGAAATGCTTCCGCTTGCGCGGATATTTTTTTTCTGAAAGTAAATTCTCAGTAAATTAATTTTAGATGCGCCTTGCGGTGCTTGGACTTTCAAGAAAATTTTTCACGATGACCAGAAAATTTAATCCAGAAAATTTTAATTTTCTGGTAATTTTCTAAAAATTTTTGTTCCGTAAAAAAACAGCTTGCTGCTATAATTTACTGAATTTAATTTACTGGCAATTTACTTTCTTAAAAGCGGAATTTTCTTTCCAATTTTACCCAAAAACACCGTCTCTGATTGCTCAGAGGCGGTGATTCTGATAGTTTAATTTGATTATTTCTGTATGAATTTCTTGTAGAGTTTCCAACCGAGTAGTGCACCGTCGATAAGTCCCACGCTTGATGAAGCCAATGCTACGAGGCGCTGGGCTGGAGTCTTTGGCGTTGGAAGTTTCTTCGGATGGAAGATAGAATTCCAAGTAGCCTTAATCTCTTGTTCGCTGTGCTGGATATCCTTGCTTAATTGTGCCTTACGTGCGCGGATTGCCAGGAGCGACTGATACTTTAGCGGTTCTTCTTCTGTCATACCTCTTCTAATAAGATAGTGGCAAGAAACTTAACTAACGGACGTTCGATCCAAGCCTTCTTGCGTACGTAAACAATTATCAATAATAATAGATAGAACCCGGCAACGCAGAGGAAACCGAGTGCATCGGAATCGAATAGGTCGCCAAGTGCGTATGCTACAGCGAAGGAAGCGCAGATGGCAACGGCACAGACTATCAATAAGAGCACGAAACCAAGGATGAGGGCAGAGATGATCTTCACCGTCTTCTCCGTGGCATCGAGCTTCAGCATTTCGAGCTTCAGTCCGCCATATTGCTTCAGTTGCTCAACAAGCTGCGCTATTGTCTCTATGTTTTTATCGCTGGAAAACATCTGTTATGCAATGTCTGCGTCCTGAACGTCGTCAATGAGTTCGTCAACCTGCTTGCGAGTAAGCTTGATATCATGCTTGTCGCAGAACTTCTTTACAGCGTCAGAGAGTTTATTACGTGTATCTTCACCTGCTTCTGGAGCGAGAAGAATACCGAGAGCTGCGCCTGCAACGGCTCCGCCGAGGAATGCGCTTATGTAACCTAATGCTTTCATAATTGATTCTTTTTTTAATGTTAGTTACTAATAATTTTAATACTTTAATTGATTTAAGTTTATGAGTGCTTTTCCGCAATATTTATGAGTGCTTCTTCGCACGAAATAAATAGTGCTTGTCTGTCTCAAAAAAGACGGGCGCACGTTTCGTATTTATGGGTGCTTCTTCGCACGAAATAAATAGTGCTTGTCTGTCTCAAAAAAGACCGGCGCACGTTTCATATTTATGAGTGCAAAGATAAGAATTCTTTTCTGAAAAGCAACTTTTTTTGTGTTAAAAACCCTAAATCTCCCTTTTTTAGCGGTCAAAAGCGATTTTTACGGCTAATTTAACAAACTTTATGTGCTTTTTCTTCTTGAGTTCGCAGTTTTTTTGTAATTTTGTGGACAAATATTATATATGTGTTAAATACAGAATTTGTAAAACTATACTAAATAGAGAATATGAAGAAGATAGTCATTAATGTCGCAGCACTTTGTGCTGTTGTATTATTCGGAAGTTGTATCTCTTCTAAGGAGAGTGCTTATCGTAAGGCTTATGAAAAGGCTAAGGCACAGGAAGAAATTGTTGAGCAGCAGCCACAGCAGCAGTATGCTCAGCAGCCACAGTATGCTCAGCAGCCTGTTCAGTACCAGCAGCCACAGTATCAGCAGCAGCCTGTTCAGTACCAGCAACAGCCAGTTCAGTATCAGCAGCAGCCTCAGTACCAGCAGCAGCCACAGTACCAGCAGCCACAGCAGCAGTATGTTCAGCAGCAGCCTCAGTACCAGCAGCAGCCTCAGTATCAGCAGCAGGTTGTGCAGCAGCCAGCAAATGACAATGTTCCAGTTCGTCAGGAGCGTCTCACAATCGTGAACGGTGGTGGTCTCAAGGCTTTCTCTGTTGTAGTAGGTTCTTTCGGCGTAAAGGCTAACGCAGAGGGCTTGCAGCGTACACTCGTAAACTCTGGCTATTCAGCACAGGTGGCATACAATCAGGATCGTAACATGTACCGTGTTATCGCTTCTACATACGACACAAAGCAGGACGCTATTATAAGCCGTGACAACCTGAGTGCAAACTACCCAGGTGCATGGTTGCTCTATAACCAATAATTAATGGGTAGGATTCTATCTATTGATTATGGCCGTAAACGTACAGGACTGGCAGTGACCGACCCGTTGAAGATTATCGCAAACGGACTGGCCACTGTCAGTACTTCTTTGTTATGGGACTACCTCAATGACTATCTTTCTCGCGAACAGGTGGAGAAAATAGTCATAGGAAAGCCTATGCAGACAAACGGACAGCCAAGCGAGAACCTTGCGAGGGTTGAGGCTTTCGTCAACAGATGGCGGAAGGGGCATCCCGAGGTGCCGATTGAGTATGTGGATGAGAGATTCACGTCGGTACTGGCTCACAAGGCTATGCTTGATGGCGGACTTAAGAAGAAAGCCCGTCAGGACAAGGCACTCGTCGATGAGATAAGTGCCACTATTATTTTGCAAAGTTATATGGATACCCTCCACTGATTCCTCCCATAAAGGGTGAAGAATGATTAGCGAGATGAACGCTATGGGAGGCTATTCCTTTTTAAATATTAATTAAACGTGTACCCCCACGCAAAGTTAGTAGTAACTACTCCCCTCCATTTATGTGAGGGATATGGGGGTGGATCTTATGATATTACCTATATATACTTATGGCCAGCCTGTTCTCCGTAAGGAGGCACAGGATATAACACCAGATTATCCAGAACTTAAGAAATTTATTGAAGATATGTGGGAAACCCTTGCCGAGAGCGAGGGTATCGGTCTTGCAGCACCACAGGTAGGACGTGACGTGCGCGTTGTGGTCATCGACCTCGACGTTCTCTCAGAGGACCTTCCTCAGTACAAGGACTTCCGCAAGGTGTATATCAATGCACATATTGAGGAGTACGATGACACAGAGAAGGATTCATCAGAGGAAGGATGTCTGTCATTGCCAGCAATCCACGAGAAGGTAGTGCGCCCAACACGCATCCGTGTGAAGTACATGGACGAGGACTTCCAGGAACATGACGAATGGGTTGACGGCTATCTTGCACGTGTGATGCAGCATGAGTTCGACCACCTTGACGGCAAGATGTTCATCGACCGTATCTCACCACTCCGCAAGCAGCTCATCAAGTCAAAGCTCCGTGCCCTGCTTCAGGGACGTTTCCGCTGTGGCTATAAGGTGAGAATCCCAAGAGGAAAGTAGCCCCTCTTTTGGGAAAGTAAATTGCCATTAAATTATTGGTCAGTAAATTCTGATGTGACATTCGTCACTTTGAAAAATATAATTTACTGAATACAATTTACTGAGAATTTACTTTCAAAAACTCCGCGTAAGCGGTATTCTACTAATTTGCTTTCAGTCAAGATTTAGACTTGTATATGAAGAATAAGGAACGTACTGGTATTATAATAAGGAGAATGATGCAAGTTCAATCCTTCTCCCGAATTTCCTTTACATTCCTTATTCTCTTTTCTTTTATCTGTTCAACTAAAGTCCGAGCTCAGTATAACGTTGACCGATTGATAACCTCTGGTCGTGTGGCCGTGTATTACGAGGACTACATCCTTGGCATACAGTATTTCAATCAGGTAATAGCGATGAAGCCATATCTCTATGAGCCATGGCATTACAGGGCTATTGCGAAGTTCCATCTTGACGATTATCATGGTGCTGAGGCTGATGTGTCAGAGGCAATAAAGCTGAATCCCTACATCACATCGCTCTATGACCTCCGAGGTATCTCCCGTATCCGTATAGGCGACTATGAAGGTGCTATTGCCGACTATGACAAGGCTCTCTCGCTCGACCCTACGAATCAGAACTTCTGGTATAACCGTGCGGCTTGCCGTGTGGAGACAAAGGACTATGAACGTGCTCATCTCGAACTCGATACCATCATCACCAAGTGGAAGAAATACGCTTCTCCGTATCTTCTGAAGTGTGAGGCATACCTTCAGCAGAAAGACACGGTGAAGGGTACGGAGTGGCTTGGCAAAGCTCTTGAGGTAGATCCGTACAATGCGGAGGCATGGAGGCTGAGAGGCGGTATATGTATGTCGAAAAGTGAGTGGAAGGAGGCCGACGAGTATCTTTCAAAAGCCATACACCTGAAGCCGAAGAAGGCAGGCAACTATATAAACCGTGCTGTGGCACGCCTTCGTCTGAACAACCTCCGTGGTGCGATGTCCGACTATAACCTCGCCCTCGACCTTGAGCCTAACAACTTCCTTGCGCACTATAACCGAGGACTTCTGCGATTGCAGGTAGGCGATGACAACAATGCCATAGAGGACTTCAACTACGTGCTTGCCCTTGAGCCTAATAACATGATGGCTTTCTTCAATCGTGCTACGCTTCTCGACCGTACAGGCGACCTTAAAGCCGCTATTGCCGACTATACCAAGGTTATCGACGAGTTCCCTAATTTCTGGACTGGACTGCATTACCGTGCGGAATGCTATCGCCGTCTGGGAATGACTGCCAAGGCTGAGATGGACGAGTTCCGCATCCTGAAGGCGCAGAACGACAAGCACCTCGGCAAGCAGAATCGCTGGAGCCGTAAGAAACTTGAGGCTATGCGTAAGAAGAGCGAGATAGACCTTGACAAATACGACCAACTCGTGGTTGAGGATGAGCAGACCGACGAGCATGAGTATAAGAGCGAATACCGTGGCAAGGTGCAGAATCACCGTGTGGAGTCGCAGTATCAGCCTTATATCAGTCTTTCCTTGTTCGATTACAGCAATGCTATGACCAACTATCATCCTTTCGTTGCAGAGGTTGATGAGGTGAACAGACGGACAGAAGGTGTCAGGCTCACCGTATCTACTATTTCCACTCATCTCACAAACGAAGAGATAAAGAAGCAGTTCGACACAACGGATGCCCTCACGGCAAAGATAGCTAACACCCAACACCTATCACCTATCACCTATCTCGCACGAAGCGTGGCATACTGCATCGGACAGAACTACGGCGATGCCCTCAAGGATGTGGATGCCTATCTTGCAGAGAATCCGAATTCTGCCCTCGGATGGTGGCATAGGGCTGTATGCAATGCACGTCAGGCTGACTATGAGACTGGTGCAGAGCCACAAACTGCACAGCTCCGTCTGAAGAGCGTAAATGCAGACTTCGAAAGGGCTGAGTCGCTCGATAAGGACAATGCCTACATCCTCTATTGTCACGGCACATTCCTTGCCCATCGTCAGGACTACGACAAGGCAATACAGTATTTCACCCGTGCCGTTGCGCTCGACGACCGTCTTGCAGAGGCATATTTCAATCGTGGAATGGTGTATTATTATAAAGGTGATAAGGTCAAGGGCAATGCCGACCTCAGCAAGGCTGGAGAGCTCGGCCTGTACTCCGCATATAGTATTATTAAGTCGAATAGTAAGAAGTAAGCAGACCCTCTAAATCTCCCTGCATAGGGAGACTTTTTAGCGCTCCGGCTCTCCCCCTATGCAGGGGGAGCGGGGAGAGGGTCTTTCCTAAATAACTAAAGCATATGAAATCCAAACTAATGTTGATGGCTATGGCACTAATGCTTGTGACCGTGGCAAAGGCAGAAAACAAGAAAGTGACGCCGGAACTTAAGCACGTCACGGTGTTTACCAATGGTGCTCAGGTGGAACGTACCAGTTCCATGAACCTGTTGGCAGGTGAGCAAATCGTCACCTTCACAGGGCTTTCACCATATACCGACGTTAAGAGTATGCAGATCAAGGCTCACGGAAAACTTACCGTGCTTGGCGTGAACTACCGAACCATACATCCCGACAGCTTGCAGCGAATAAAGCAGTTGCGCGATGCTGAGCAAAAGGTGAAGCAGACCGACGACAAGGAACGTGAGATGAGATCGCAGTTGGAGGTTGTGAATGCCCAACTTGAGATGTTGAAGACCAACTGCTCAACAGGCAACCGCACCGCCGTTACCCCTCTTGCTAACATCAAGGAACTCAACACCTATTATGCTCAGGAAATGCTTGAGCTGAAGAAGAAAGCCATCACCATTGATCAGGAACTTGCGAAGTTGGCAGAGGTACGTGAGAAGCAGCAAAAGACAGCCGATTCCATCGCCCACCTGAAACTGAAAACCATCACCGAGGCTGAACTCAAACTGCAAGTGCCACAGGCTGGCAAGGTGGATTTCACCCTTACATATTATGTGAAAAATGCAGGTTGGTATCCTACCTACGACCTACGCTCTGAAGGGGTAAGTCAACCTTTGCAACTGTCCTATAAGGCTAATATGTTCCAAAATACTAAGGAGGAATGGAAAAACATCCCTATAACTCTCTCCTCAGCCAATCCTAACCGTTCAAATATTGCCCCGGAATTGCGCACCTATTGGCTCGACTATGGCAGGTCGGCTCCTCGCTATG
>CAMJKP010000049.1 GCA_946406435.1 uncultured Prevotellaceae bacterium
ATAAGACGGGGCGACAGACCGACTACTCGCGCTTCCAAGGCGTTAATATGCAAAAACCTGCCGTTTATCTGAGCAAGAATGAGGTTGCCATGAAAGCTCAGGTTGTGGCTCCATATATCGTTTCGTTCGGTACTCTTCCCCAGGTAGAATATGAGCTAAAGGATAATTCTCTCGTGACAAATATCAGTCTTGGTAATCTCTCCGTTACCCCTGATACTACGGTTTCAGAAATAGCCCTCGCTATTGTGAAGAATAATGATGGCTGGGAATATGACGATTGTCTTGAGTTTATGCTTGTCAGACAGTCGGAAGGAAAGACTCCAACCGCGAAATGTTGCTTTGCACATCTGTCACTCGACAAGAACGATACATCGAAACTGTCTGATGCTCTTATCGTTCGTAATGCCAGTCAGATAGAGCTCGGTTCAAGTGAGGAAGGTTTTCTTCAGATGAATGTTTCTGATAATGGCGGCTTTGCGATAATCAGAAAGCGTTTGGCAAGTAAGGGACTAATGACATCCACACAGGAACTTGCAATCAATAATCCGTTGTTCGACCAATATCATAGTGAGAAATGTAAACAGAAGGCTATGGACAGCTATGGGGTGAATAGGAATAAAAGCTTTCTTGTGCCATAGAGTTCTGTAAACTATGAATTGCCTGGAAGGTAATACCATTAGTAACCGAGGTGCATACTCGACGAAGAAGAGGATGCCCCCTCGCTATGTACTGTCCTCCAGACAGTTAAAGAAGTAGAGGCTTAATCCCCGCACAGTCTCGTTCCACTCGTATGTACGGGGGTACTGATAGTGCTGTCTTCCAGACAGTTCTCCAGTTTATGACTACGTGGAAGATGATGACAAAATGGAGGGGCGCGATTCACGCCCCCCATGTCAAGAGAATAGAAGATGATGATAAACAGGGGCAGAACGAATCGTTCTGTCAGAGAATGGCGCATTGGGTATATGCAAAAGCAAAAAAGGTTCAGTATATTGTGAACCCAAAAAGAGAGCCCCACCCTAAATATAGAATTCTGAGGAATCAACGAGACCGGCTCTGAGGGCGTATTTGATGACCTCGTGGGGGGGGAGACTTTTATAATCTCCTTACCTTACCCATGAAGAGGATTGTTCCTGTTATCTTCTCGCGGATTAGATACACAAATGGGCGATCCATATAGAATTCAAGTATCTTGGGCTTAGGTTCATCTTCATCTTTTGCCTTGATAACATCGTATGTTACGGCTGTAGCTTCTGTTCCTTGCTCGTTTACCTTTATGGAAGTTTTCTGTATGATGTTCGAAACATAGAGATTATCAGATATCTTTGAGAGATTAGCATTTTTTATAGAGAAAGCATCGGTCATGCCCAAAGTTTTCAGGGGGCTATTGAAATCTGTCTCATCATTTAGTTCCATGTGAGGCATACGAACACTGACATAATAGAAGTCAGAGTTACTCTCTATCTTATTAACTTGCTTACTACTAAGATTCTTTAGGCAAATATCAATATTCTCGCCTTTATGTGGAAGGATTACCACCATGCCAAAATCACCTTTCCCATAGGGGAACTCTACAATATCAAATTTATCACAGACACAAGCTCTCATTCCTTCGAATTTATGCATCATATTCACCTTTGACTTAGAACCATCGGAGTTCTTGAAGAATTCCTCCTTAGTGTCTTCCTTGGAGAATGCAGAAGCCCATTTCCCGTTAAAGTACAAGGCATTCATGAGCAGCATCCTTGAATCTGGAGACGGTAGATTGTGAAGTATTTCCTTAATATGACCGTTTGTATGCTTGTCACACCATGAATTGATGTCGTTCTTGGTCTTCTCTGTAGCTAGAGGTTCATTGTAAACCTCAGCATTAAATATTTCTTTGTTATTCTTGATGAAGGCAGCTTTTACCTGAAATTTATTGTCTATCCATATTGAACTGGCATTGGCGAAAGAAGTTTCTTTGTCAATTGATTTGAGATAGACATCCAAATCCCTATACTGCTTGCAAATTTTATCAACACTCATGTCTTTTGCGCCTAATACATCTGCGATTTGCTTTAGCGTAGTGCCGTCTGCGCCATTGGCAAGCATAGCAAGTGCATTAGTTAGGCTGAGTGGTGAAATCATGAAGTTCCCGCTACGCTTTTGCTTATCCACTTGCTTAAAGAGCGAAAAAGCCATTTCATTTGAAGATTTGAAGTCATGCCTTATTACGGAATCAAGTGGAGATATTTCTGGCTTTTTGATTTCTTGTGCTGCTTCTGCCTTTGGTGAGTGTTGTTTGTTTTTTACACAACTAGTTGATGCCAGTAAAAATGCTGGTATTAGCAGAGCCATTGCTTTGAATGTATTTCTTTTCATTTATTCTTAGTTCTTAGGTTGTAACTTTATAACGCAGAAATATTGACTATATTGCAATAGGCTAAAGTCGTAAACATCCCCTTAGATATTTTATAAAAACTCCCTGCAACGTATGTGCGTTACAGGGAGTTTTCCTTATGTTGTACTAACTTAAACTTGAACTCGAATAATTTTATGGAATTGATGTTCTCTTATGATTTGGTATTCATCATACCAGTCATATGCTTCCTTGCTGAAGTAATACGCTCGATATTGATTTTAACGGTGTTGCGTACGGTCAGGTCAAATATCTCTTCGTATTTCTTGTACTGCTTATCGCTGAGAATCTGCTTCATCTGCTTCTTGTGGCGATCCACGATTTTGTTGGCAGATCTGAAGCCCATACCTCTGTCCCTTTTATGAGAGAGAGCCTCCATTGATTCGTTGAACTCAGCCATTGAAACCTTGACTGTCTCCATCTGATTTTTGTCCAGTTCCAGATAGCAACTCATTCTCTTGAAGAACATTGATGTGTCATTACTCTTTGCGTTAACACTCATTGTCATTGCGAACATTGCCACGAGGGCGAAAATCATCTTTTTCATATTTCTTTTTTTTTATTGTTAGACTTTTTGTTTCTGATTTCTGATGCAAAGGTATGAAGAAACAGGCTATCTTCAAAAGAACTTTCGACATTTACCCCCCTGTCTTTCGACGTTTACCCTTACACATGCCTTATACCATTTACTATTTGCTGTTTAACATGAGTTCGATGGAGCCATAGCGAACAGTTAGTGCCGAAGGTGCAATACCTAACAGGGCAGTCCGCAAGGGCTGTTACTATGACGATTTTTTTAGTGAGCGCTGTAGGTGCGACACCTAATATATATACAATAAGTGTCGGTCCTTCAGACCTCAAATTAGATGATGCTGTTCATATAACGGCTCTTTACGAACCGCCCTTTTAGATGTCGGGCTTACAGCCCTCGCTGGTGGAAAATTATAAGAATGCAAAGGCGCGGAGACACTAAGGGAAATGAAAAGTGAACAATGAAAAATACTCTGCGACTTAGCGACTTCGCGTTTAATATATTAATCTCTTAATCCATTAATTTCTTAATCCCTTAATACTTTTTTGTAAAAATGTTTGGAGGTTATGAAAATTAATCTTACCTTTGCAGCAAGTAAATCTTATTTTTCATGATAAGATCAAAATAAGTGTAAATACCTCCGTGTAACCTGTGAAGGACTGCGGGGGAGAAACTTACAGACCATCCCCCGTACCCTGTGAAGGTTGCGGGGGATAATCATTTTCGTGTCCTATAATTGGATAACCTTGCAGTTATCATGGTTATCATAGTTATCATATTTTAAACACACACCCTACCTGTAACCTGCAAAGGGTTGCGAGTGTGCTTCTTTGCATTTTTTTGTAGAAATGTTTGGAGGTTACGAAAATTAATCTTATATTTGCAGCGTAATTTCATGTATTCATATTCATCTGCTTATGCAGGTGGCTATGAGATTTTTTAGGTAATCAAAAACCGTCACCTGTGAAGGCTGCGGGGTTTTAGTTGCAATATTAATATATTTGATAAAGTCAATATGTCCCTCGTAGCCTGTGAAGGCTGCGGGGGATAATCGTATAGACCTCCTCAGTCCCCCTGCATAGGGGGAAGAAGGTTAGAGTTTGGAGGTTAGAGGGGAGGGGTTAGAGTTTAGAGTAAAAAGTTTAGGGGTTAGAGTGCTGATCTGCTATTCTCTAACCTCTAACCTCTAATCTCTAAACTTAAACCCTTAAATATAGAACTCGGAGGAATCAACGAGACCAGCTCTGAGGGCATATTTGATGACTTCGTGGGCGGTGTTGACTCCGAGCTTACGGAAGATGTTCTTTCGGTGGGTGGTGATGGTATGAATGCTTGAGAATCGCTCGTTGGCAATCTCTTTCGTGGTCTTGCCCTGGGCAATGGCTCGCACAATCTCTGTCTCGGTCTCTGTCAGTATGCTTGGCTGTTCCTCCTGCTCCTGTTGCTGCTGGTTGAGGATGCTTTCCAGTACACGCTGGCTGATATGACGATTATGATGGCTTACAGCTTCAAGGGCATCGCGGACATCTTTCAACGTGCCATCCTTGAATACGATGCTGAACTGATTTGACAGATATACGATACTGCGCAGGAACTGAGGGGTAAGGTCTTCGCTGATGAGAATCCATTGTGCCAATGAGAAACGCTCTGCGATGATGAGAAGCTGGTTTTCGTCGGCAAAGTCGAATAGCGTGTAATCGAGTACGACAACGGCATCCTCATGTTCCTTCAGTAATTGCACGAGACCTGCCTTGTCGTGGGCGCTGAATATCTCTCCGTGCCCTTTCTGTCGGATAAGGCTTTCTAAGGCGAAGCGCGTAAGCTCCTGATTATCTGCGATTATAAATTTGTTCATGTTTTGTTTTTGTATAAAGTTTGAGTCTGCGGTCTAAAGCTTAAAGTCTAAGTTTCAAAATGTTTAAGGTCAAAGGGTTTAGCTCATAGCTTTAGTCCTTTGACCTTAGTCTTTTGTCCTTATACTAACAATATCAAATCTTATCGAGTGCCTGGCTGAGGTCTTCGATGATATCGTCGATATGCTCTGTACCGATGCTCAGGCGGACTGTAGAAGGTGTGATGTGCTGCTCTGCCAATTCCTCTGGTGAGAGCTGTGAGTGAGTTGTTGTGTAAGGATGAATTACAAGACTCTTCACGTCGGCTACGTTGGCAAGCAGAGAGAATATCTGCAAGGCATCGATGAACTTCCAAGCCTCTTCCTGTCCGCCCTTGATCTCGAATGTGAAGATGCTACCGCCACCGTTAGGGAAGTACTTCTGATAGAGCTTGTGGTCATGATGACTCTCGAGAGCAGGGTGGTTGACCTTGCTTACCTTTGGATGCTTAGCGAGGAAATCAACAACTTTCAGAGCATTCTCTGTGTGACGCTCTACGCGAAGGCTCAATGTCTCTACGCCCTGCAAGAGGATGAAGGCGTTGAAAGGAGAGATAGCTGCACCTGTATCGCGGAGAATGACGGCACGGATACGTGTAACGTATGCAGCAGCACCTACAGCATCAGCGAATACTATGCCATGATATGATGGATCTGGCTTTGCGAGAGTAGGGAACTTGTCTGGATTAGCCTTCCAGTCGAACTTACCGCCATCAACGATTACACCGCCGAGTGATGTGCCATGACCGCCGAGGAACTTGGTTGCTGAATGTACAACGATATCTGCTCCATGCTCCAAAGGACGGATGAGATAAGGTGTGCCGAAGGTGTTATCGACGATGAATGGGATGCCGTGCTTATGAGCAACAGCTGCAACGCCTTCAAGGTCGAGAACGTCAGAGTTAGGGTTGCCGAATGTCTCGGCATATACTACTTTAGTATTAGGCTTGATTGCTGCCTCGAGAGCGTCAAGGTCGTTTACGTTGATGATGGTATTGCTGATGCCTTGTGTTGCGAGGGTGTGGGTGATGAGGTTGTAGCTACCACCGTAAAGGTTGTCGGCTGCTACGATGTGGTCACCAGCCTGCACGATGTTCTGGAGAGCGTATGTGATGGCTGCTGCACCAGAAGCAACTGCGAGACCAGCTACGCCACCTTCAAGGGCAGCAACACGGTCTTCGAAAACACCCTGTGTAGAGTTGGTCAGACGACCATAGATATTACCTGCATCGCGAAGTCCGAAACGGTCGGCTGCATGCTGAGAATTATGGAATACGTAACTTGTGGTCTGATAAATAGGCACTGCGCGTGAATCGGTTGCTGGATCTGCCTGTTCCTGTCCTACGTGAAGCTGTAATGTCTCAAAACGATAATTCTTCTTGCTCATAATTTTTTTCCTTTCTTTAGCCTCTCCACCCGTGTCCTCCCTTAGAGAGGATGCCTGAGTGAGAAAGGGGTATGTTAATATTCTTGTTATCTTGAAATTATCCGAGTGAAACTTCGGAGGTTTTGATTTCGAGTGCAAAATTAATATTTTTAGAAATATCTTCCAAATTTCTTGTGATATTCAGAAAATATCACTATTTTTGCATTTGAAATAGAAAATCCTTCTGTTTGAGAGGCGAAAAAGCCTCTCAAACAGAATAAAACTCTAAGAAAACATGGAAAAGCTTGATGAAACTGATATTCAGATACTGAAAACGCTACAAAAAAATGCGAAATTGACCACAAAAGAGTTGGCTGATGCCGTTCATCTGACCCCGACACCCGTATTTGAGCGTCAGAAACGCCTGGAGAAGAATGGCTATATCATTAAGTATGTTGCCGTACTTGATCCTGAGAAATTGGATCAGGGACTTCTTGTGTTCTGCAAGGTAAAGTTGAAGCAGATTAACCATGAGATTGCGGATGCGTTTGTGCGTCGCATAATGCGAATTCCGGAGGTGACGGAATGTTACAATACCTCTGGTGCGTACGACTATCTATTGAAAGTACGCGCGCGTGATATGAAGCAGTATCAGGAGTTCGTGCTCAATAAACTTGGTGAGATAGAGAGTCTTGCCTCTATCGAGAGTACGTTTGTGATGAGTGAGGTGAAGCAGAGCTATGGGTTGAATATATAATAGGCGAGCCCAACCTCGTCCCTTACGACCCCTTTCCCCGTCCCTTTCCCCGTGAAGGGGCAAGGGGGAGGAAGGCGAAAGGGGTACGCTAAACACTAATCCCTAATTTCTAACCCTTAATTCCTAATCCCTACCATAATGAAAGTTCCTGCATTTTGGAAAAACTCTAATAAAATTTGGTGTTTTGCTTGTTTATTCGTATCTTTGCAGGCGAAGAAATTAATAAAAACATACAATATATGGAAAGTGCAGCTTTTAATTCTACACAGCTTCATCTGCTCAAAATGTTTTCTTATGCTAAGACTGACGCAGCTTTTGAGGAAATAAAAAAGGCATTATCTCTATATTTTGCCAAGAGAGTGAGTGATGATATGGATGCTCTATGGGATAGCGGTGAATGGTCTCAGGAAAAGAACGAAGCCGTGCTTGAAGAGCATTTACGTACTCCTTATAGACATTAGTAATGAGAATCGTCCTTGATACTAATTGCCTGTTAGCCTCTTTGTCAAGGCGTAGTCCCTATTTTAATGTGTGGGGAGCTTTGCAAAAAGGTGAATATACTCTTTGTGTGTCTAATGAGATATTAGATGAATATGAAGAGATTATTTCGATGAAAACAAATAGTTTGATTGCATCTAACGTTATACAAACTATTATTAATTGTCCTAATGTTGATCTTATAGACCCACATTTCCAATTCTATTTAATAAAAGAAGATGTTGATGACAATAAATTTGTGGATTGTGCTATTGTAGCTAATGCAACCTTTATTGTTTCTAATGATAGACATTTCAATTCTTTAAAGGATTGTGATTTCCCTAAGATTGATGTCAAGCGAATAGAAGAGTTCTCAAAGATGTTGCATTCTACTTCTTCGTTTTGATTTTTAATCTCTCCCCTCTAACCTTTCTTTAATCTATCGGGAAAAGATAGTGTTTCCTATTCTTGTTAAAGTCAATCATCCATTGGTCGAGGATGATGTTATCGTCGAGGGCGCGTATGGAGAGAGTATGCTCGCCCCTTGTGAGACTGATGTCGATGCTCTTAACTGACTGACCGCGAAGAACATTCTTCTTCCATTGCTCGGAGTTGTATGCTTCCTTTATTGAAATGACGGTCTCGTTGCCTCCGTCAATACTTACGGCATATCTGACATCGCCTTTGTCGTGGGGATGAGTAGGAATGAGGGCAATACGCAGAATGGCTGGGGCTTCTTGGTCGGATACGAAGGAGTAGGTGAGGGAAGAGCCTTTGGGAAGTGAAACAGCCTTCATGCTATGGCCGAGCATGGAGATGACGTGGAGACCCTCTAAATCTCCCTTAAAGGAAGACTTCTTTGCATTCTGGCTCTCACCCTTTAAAGAGGAGCGGGGAGAGGATCGGTCGTAATCATTACAGTTGCGGGCGATGAAACCTTCTTTTCTCGCTATCCAACTATAAGGGATATTCTCGCCATGAGCCTCATGTACTTTACTGAGTTCCTCTTCCATGTTCTCTCCTGACAAAAGCATGGGAAGTACCGGAGCCCCGAAGACAGGAAGGTCGCGCGGATGCATATCCATTATGTTCTCCCATTTGCCATTGGCTATTGAGATATTGTAGCAATTGGTGAGTCCTACTATCTCATGATATGCTTTCTGAGCCTTGGCACAGGCAATACGCATTCCCTCCTCTTGTTCTTCCTTGTTTCTTCCCGGACGGCCGTTAGCCAGCTGTCGTGCCTTTTGCGCCTCAAGAATCTTTACCGCATGAGCCCTTGCAGCACATACAGGATATTCAATCATGGTGAAATAGGCATCATTGAGTTCTGGCGAAACGGAATCCTCAGCCTCATAAACTGTCTTCACTATTGCCTCGTAGTCATCGAGATAGCGTTGCATCTCATCGCCGAATGCGTGGGTAAA
Organism: uncultured Prevotellaceae bacterium; assembly: GCA_946406435.1. GTDB lineage: Bacteria > Bacteroidota > Bacteroidia > Bacteroidales > Bacteroidaceae > Prevotella. The sequence continues at coordinate 8,852 of CAMJKP010000049.1, forward strand.
CTCCGTATTTCTGATAGGAGATACTCCACGGTCGTATTTGTCCCTGTCGGACAGTTCGGTTTCTGACCAAGCCATGAATTCCGGCTTGCGCTCTCCGCAAAGGCGATAGAACTTGCACATTGCAGGGAAGAGGAAGTTACCGGCTCTCTCGCCAAACTGGGTGACGAGCCATTTCCTATAGTGGTCGCCAACAGTCTCGCTTGTCGTGCAGTTGATATTCCATGCGAGGTCGAGGAACAGTTCAAGGTCATAGCCGGCAACCTTAGGGTCGTGAACATTTGCTATCCATATCTTGCGCATGTTATGGTCGTATGCCTGTCGCATCTGGTTATAGATAAGACCTGGCTGAGTGGTGGTAAGCCACAGATAGTCGTGAGGCCTTCCCCAATAGCTGAGATGATAGTAAACGCCACCTCCGCCTATGCGTTTCTGTTCCTGAGCGTTGCTTAGGCGAGTGATATAGCCGTAGTTGTCGTCACACCACATAAGTGTAACGTAGTCAGGCACTTTTAGTCCGTTCTCATACACCTTGAGCACCTCTTTGTAAGGGATGAACACCTGCATCTGCTTGCTCGGGTCGCCGATGTGCTTGCGGATAAGTTCCTGCTGGTCGTTGATGACATTCTGAAGTCCCTCAAGCTGCTCTTTCTCGGTCTTTGCTCCGTTCATTCGTCCGTCGTGAATGCCTCGCATACCGATAGTGAACATATTGTTTCGGCTATCCTTCACCTCGTCAAGACGCTCCGCCCAGTATTTCTGTATGTTCTCCTTATTGGTAAAGTAATTGAACTGCCCTTGTCTGAAGGTGTCCCATTCGCTTACGTTATTCCGGAGAAGAGGCTCACAATGTGATGTCCCGACGAAAATCCCGAAGGAATCAGCCTCTTCCTTTGCCCCTTTCACCTTGAAGAAAGGAGTGGTTTTCTCGTGCATAGCCGGCCAGATAGTGTTGGCGCGAAGACGAAGCAGAAGTTCGAAGATACGCTTGTAAGTCCTTCTTCCGATTTGTCCGAAGCTGCCTTTCTCATAGTTAGAGTAGCTCCAATGGCGTAACGACCAGTCCTCATCGTTGAGGAATATTCCGCGATATTCCACGCTTGCAGATTGCATGGTGGTGAATCGACTGTCGATGGTGAGGCGCTCTTTCATCTCGGGAACAACATCTCCCCACCATATCCAGGGAGAGACGCCTGCTATGCGTGACAGTTCAAGAATGCCGTATGCTGCGCCACGGCCGTTAGTCCCGACCACTATAATGTTTTTCTTATGGCAACGTATTGAGAACGCATCATGGCCTTTCGTTATCTTGCTGATGTCAAAGCCCATCTTCGCTAAATCCTGTCTTTCCTTGTCGGTAGCCTTGTCGAGCTGATAGATATGAATCGTTGCCTTTGAAGGAGCCTCGGGGATAGCGTATGCCTCTGTAACCTCAAGCATATCGTTAGAGAACATATTCAGAGCAGTCTCAACCACGAGGTCCCTATTCGTCAGAACGCTATAGGTCACAGGATTAGTTCCGTCAAACCACACAATATCCTTTGCATGGATTGGCAGAATCAATATGGTTAATAGCAATGATATTATCGTTCTTTTCATTCTGATTAAGGTTCGTCGGGCATTATTGTCATTATCAGATTTAGGTTGATTAGGAATGACAGGGCAAAGATACAAATAAAATCCGAAAACTCACACTTTTCTGCAATTTTTTTTTCTTTTCCCAAACAATTCTCCTGTTTTTTCAATCCTTATGCTCTTCCCAAGCAGACCCTATGTAAGTCCTATGTAACTCCTAACCAAACTCGATGAACCTCCCATTCAGGATGGGACATAGAGCGGACCTTCATCGAGTTTGGTTAGGAAGAAGAGCGGAGGATTAGCGAACCAACTCTAACGAGGAGTACCTTGTGGCCATGAACGGATAATACATTCAAGTTCCGCTTGTCCGAAACTGTCTGGAAGACAGTACTATTCGTAACCCCGTACATGCGAGTGAAACGAGGATGTGCGGGGATGAAAACCTCTACTCCTTTAACTGCCTGGAGGGCAGTACATCGTCAATCAGGTACAGCCTTCCAGGCTGATTTGTTTATGGAGATTCTATATCCGAGGGCATCCTCTCCTTCGTCGAGTATGCACCTCGGTTACTCATGGTGTTGCCTTCCAGGCAATAACGAACAAGCGAAACTGGAATAATACATACATCCAAAAGGCTCTCGCGCTAATATGCATGAGAGCCTTTTCTCTATTAGAGACCTGACATTTTCAATGGTATCGTTCCATTACGAATTTTACCCCTTGAGGTAATGCACAGGTATTGAGTAACACGATTATTACCAGAGACAAGAATGTTGTTATCAACCTCTTCTCAATCCAGCAAAGTAGCGCTAATAATACACTAATTATAGTGAAAAGCACAATCATAGCCGAAGTTGCTGAACCCCAGAAATCCATTATATAAAAAGGAGACTCTATCAGAGTAAATCCCAATATAACGGCAATACACACATATACATTCTTCAAGGTGTCTTGAAACTTCTGTTTCTCCAAACAAGCGTATGTAAATGCAAAATAGCATAATGTGAATGTATATGATGCGAGGTAACATGATTGTGCTCTTACCCAGCAGACACAGAAAAATATCACCAAAGACAGTAGGAAAACTATAAAATACTTTTTAAACATAACTTTAAACTTTTTGTGTTACTGTTTCATCTAATAAATGTTTTATTTGCAAAGATACAGAATGATATTTTTACGTGCGAATATTATGCAAACAAAAACAAGTAAAGCGAAAGAAAATACTTACAAATAAGTAGTGTTTTTTGTCAGATTGCTCGATTTGCCTATTTGCGTTTTTCGAATCTTAACACTACATAGTATAGTCCTATGTAGGTCCGCTCTTCCTCCTATGATCCTCCGTACCAAAGTCGGTGCAAAGTCGGTGCAAAGTCGGTGAGAGAGCGGAGGAAGAGCAAGTTTGGTTAGGAGAAATAGCGAAGGAATAGCGATTATCCAAGAGAGCTTGTGCCTGACCTGGAAAAATCAGATTTGCGCTTGTTTTCTGGTTTGACATTCGAGATACCAGAAGGGTGTTTTTTTCATTTGTAAGCAATCGATTGAGGTGAAAGAATATTGTGAAAAGTCGCATTTGTCTGACTTTTTCCTTTGTTTATAGATTTTAATGCGTTAATTTTCTCAAATTGCTTCTTGATTACAACCTTTTTTTGTATCTTTGTACCATTCTGTTGTTAAGTTACACCCTCTCGGTAAATAAAAAGAATAAATTCTTTTGTTATGTTCCCGATTTTTCGTAACTTTGCAAGTAAATAAATCTTTTTCTAAAATTTTAAAGACATTGTGATGAAACTCTACTCTAAACTTTTGGTCTCAGCCGTTGCGCTATGTATGACTGTTGCTGTGTCGGCACAGCAGGCACGTGAGGATTTCCGTAAGGATATCACTCTCTCTGGTTCTAACTACAAGGCTTATCCTGGTCCTCAGAAAGCTCTTACTCCTGCTCCTGCAGGCTATACCCCATACTATATCAGTCATTATGGCCGTCATGGCTCTCGCTATCTTATCGGTCCTATGGACTATGACGTACCATTCAATGCCATGAAGAAGGCAGCTGATGCAGGTATGTTGACGGAGAAGGGACTTGAGGTCTTTAATAAAATTGGTCAGATTCGCGAGGAGGCAAGAGGTCGTGACGGAGAACTTACACAGCTTGGTGCAGAGCAGCATCGTGGTATTGCGAAGCGTATGGTTGAGAGATTCCCAGAGGTGTTCAAGGGAAAGACGAATATTGATGCGAAGTCAACAACCGTTATCCGTTGTATCCTCTCTATGGAGAATGCTCTTCTGCAGTTGGCTTCAATGAATCCAGAGTTTAACATTACCCATGATGCAAGCCGTCATGATATGTATTACATGAATCAGTCGGACTCTGTTCTGAGTGCTTTGAAGAGACAGGGCGAGAAGAGTCAGGAGTATATTGACTTCAGAATGAAGCATAGAACAGGTGACCGTATCATGAAGCTTCTCTTCAAGGATCAGAGCTTCCTTGACGACTACAAGATTCGTGGTCGTAAGATTGATGCGTATATGCTCATCGAGAAGATATTTGAGCTTGCTTCTAACATCCAGAGCACGGAGCTTCGTCATAAGTTCAATATGTATGACCTCTTCACAGAGGATGAGGTTTATGACCTTTGGTGTCGCAGTAATGCGTTCTGGTATGTAAATTATGGCAGTTCACCATTGAGCGGTGGTGTACAGGGCTATTCACAGCGTAACCTCCTCAGAAAGATAATCTCAGAGGCAGATTCTTGTCTTGCCCTCCCACATCCGGGAGCAACTCTCCGCTATGGTCATGACACAATGGTTATGCCTCTCGTCTGCCTCCTTAACCTTAACGGTTATGACAAGAAGGTGAGTCTTGAGGATCTTGACAAGAGTGGCTGGCTTAACTACCGCATATTCCCTATGGCATGTAATGTTCAGTTCATTTTCTATCATAAGAATGATCAGGACAAGGATGTTATCTTCAAGATTCTGCATAATGAGGATGAGGCCTTGATTCCAGAACTGAAGCCAGTTCAGGGATGCTATTACAAGTGGAGCGACTTCAAGGAATTCTTCCTGAAGAAGCTTAATGACTACGAGAAGAAATAATATGGTTATAAGGTTATAGGGTTGTAGGGTTAGGAGGTCATAAACCGAAAGACCTCAAACCTCATAACCTCCAAGCCTTAAAACCTTAGAAAACAATGAAGAAACTCTTTATAGAAACTTACGGATGCCAGATGAATGTTGCTGACTCTGAGGTTGTTGCCTCAGTAATGCAGATGGCTGGCTATGAAACAGTAGAAGACATAGAAGAAGCTGATGCGGTGTTCCTTAACACCTGCTCAGTACGTGAAAATGCAGAGAACAAGATATATCATCGCTTGGAGGCTCTGCACAACATCAACAAGAATAAAGGTAAGAAAGTGATCCTTGGCGTGCTTGGCTGTATGGCTGAGCGTGTCAAGGATGACCTTATAGAGAACCACCACGCTAATCTCGTGGCTGGTCCTGACTCTTATCTCACATTGCCCGACCTTATTGCACAATGTGAGCTTGGTCAGAATGCTATTGATACAACCCTCTCTTTGACAGAGACATATCGTGACGTGCTTCCTAAGCGTGCTCATGGCATGAAGATATCGGGTTTTGTGAGTATCATGCGTGGTTGTAATAATTTCTGCCATTATTGCATCGTGCCTTATACCCGTGGTCGTGAGCGTTCAAGGGATATTGAGAGCATCCTGAAGGAATGTGTGGATCTAAGGGATAGAGGCTATAAGGAACTCACACTTCTTGGACAGAATGTGAATTCTTATAAGTTCCCAAAGGAAGGTACAGACGAGTTTATTCTTTTCCCAGAACTGCTTAGAAGGGTGGCTGAGGCTGTTCCGGAGATGAGGGTTAGGTTTACTACTTCTCATCCGAAGGATATGAGCGATGATACGCTTCATGTTATTGCTGATATGCCGAATGTCTGCAAGCATATCCACTTGCCTGTGCAGAGCGGTAGTGACAGGATTCTGAAACTGATGAACAGAAAATATACCCGTGAGTGGTATCTGAGTAGGGTAGAGGCAATCAAGCGTATTGTTCCTGATTGTGCTATAACTACAGATATATTCGTTGGATATCATTCAGAGACAGAAGATGATCATCAGATGTCGCTCTCTCTTATGAAAGAGGTGGGATATGCTAGTGCCTTTATGTTCAAGTATTCTGAGCGTCCAGGCACATACGCTTCAAAGCATCTTCCTGATGATGTTCCGGAAGATGTTAAGATTGCAAGACTTAATGAGATGATTGCCCTTCAGAATGAGCTTTCTGCAGAAAACTACAAACTTGATGAGGGCAAGGAGTTTGATGTCCTTGTTGAGAACTATAGCAAGCGTAGCCGAGAGCAGCTCTGCGGTCGTACAGAGCAGAATAAGATGGTGGTTTTCGATAAAGGCAATCACCATATTGGTGAAACCGTTAGGGTAAGAATTACCGGAAGTACCTCTGCAACCTTGTTTGGTGAAGAGGTATAAAAACTTCTTTGTTGTCCATAAAAAAATCCCCTTTGAAATATTAACTTCAAAGGGGACTTTTTCTTTGTGTGATTCCTATTGCTTGAATAGTCTAATGTATTTATAAAATCAAATAAAGATTGGATATAAAGAGGATAATAGAATCAAGATAGAGATTCTATTTTTCAATATACTTTAGATAATGCAAAAAACTTACGCAATTTTGCACTATTTTTGTTTAATTGGTGTGCAAAAGTGTGCAAATTTGTGTTGCAAATGCGCCCAAAAGTCTTAAATAATACTAAAAATATTGACAATAATTGTAAAAGTGTGTTGTATTTTGACTGTTATTGAAATAATTTTCATACTTTTGCACTATTGCATGACGATGTAAACGTAGTCAACACATAAGAATACATAAAGACGAATGATGAGACCTATTATAACTACATCTCTATTATCTGTCCTCCTTATCTTGAGTGTTTAAGCTCTGTCACAAGATGTGTGGTTTCGTAAAGAAACACATAAGATTACTATTGTACCAGTTTATAGCTGATGGGAAGTATAAGTGTTCAGAGTGAAATATGACGAATTTTAATTGCTATTATCACCACCAGAGGGGGATGTCCGCGCCTCTTTGGTTTTGGCGAAATACAAATTCTGCGGACACAAATTTAATAATAAAACCTATAAAATGAAAAAATTTTTACTTTTCTTATCATGTTTTCTGACAACATGGTGTAGTGTGCAAGCAGCAAATCCTCAGATTAATTCTGTTACTTACAATGAAAGCAGCAGCACATTTAGTGTAAGTTACACATCAAACAGTTCGAATAATTCTGTGTGGATGATCAGTCAGGCGACAGGTCCTGTTGGTTCTAGGGTAACACTGGGCTCAAGTCCTGCAACGGTTGATTTGCCTATTACAGCAAGAGATGGTGAGTATAATTTGATTCTTTATGTAAATGGTTCTCCATGTTATCAAAAGTCGGTAACTGTAACAAAATATGGACATATAAATAGTGCTAAAGCTTCATCAACCAGCAAAGTCACGGTTAATTACAGCATGTTCCATTCAAAAAGTGATAATTTTCCTGAAAAATCTTACCTGAGAATAGTAGGTGTTGCTAATACTACGCATGAGATTTCAAATGTTAAGAATGGAAGCTATACATGGACTGGTCTTAATTTAACAGCAGGAAAAACATATACTTGTGAAATATATGTTGATGACAAGTGTTTGCATACATATACTTTCAAAGTACCTATTCCTCCTGTTGTTAATCCAACTGGAGCGGTTAATGATGTCGTTCCATTCGTGCCATCCTATAATTCTGTCACAGTAGATTATACCCTGAAAGATGCTCAAAACGCTACGATGACTTTATATGATGAATATAATAACAAAATGAAGAGTTTGTCAATAACTAATTCAAGTACAAGCAAAAGAGTTGTAATTAACAATGTTTCAATAGCAGAAAATAGATCTTATACTATCGAGATATCCGCTAATGGAGCTAATGGAGGTAAATTCTCTACTCGTTTCCCTTTCTATACCAGAGTTACTGATAAGACTAAGATTAATGGCGTAGCATACGAGAATAATAAGATTAGGGTTGACTTCACTCTCAAGAATAGTGGTGTAAATGTAGCATTCCAATTGATTTCTACAAAAACAGGAAGAACGTATTATACTAATTGGGGGTACTGCGGTTCAAGTTCTGGATCGGCTTATTTAAGCGTTCCATCAGAAAGTGGCTCTAATCTGTATGTGATACTGTTGATGGAAAATGGTCAAGTAAAAGATGATAAGCAAATCATGATTGCTAGATAAACAAGGAAATCCAAAGTTATATTTAATTATTGTGGTACAACCTAATTTAATAGGTTGTGCCACAATTTTTTTTATTCCAGACATCCTGATTCCTTCTGTTCTCTGGGTGTCTGTCTTATGTAAATGTCTGCTCTTTCTCATAGGATACTCCATACATACTCCATAGATGGTCCATAGTTTCGATGGAGTATCTATGGGGAATTGATGGGCAATATATGGAGAATTAACGATGGATAAGAAACAAAAAAATAGAGTTTCACCTCCCGTGTGGATGATGAAACTCTATCTTTTATTTGTTGAAAAGGGATTTACTTCTTCTTTGCTGGCTTCTTTGCTGGAGCTGCTTTAACAGGAGCAGCCTTGACTGGTTCTGCAGACTTATCTGCCTCCAAACCCTCTATGCCAATGAGTTCTACCTTGAAGATGAGCATAGAGTAAGGCTTGATCTTGCCCTGGTCGGCATCGCCGTAAGCAAGTTCGTAAGGGATGTAAAGCTCCCATGTAGAGCCAACAGGCATCATGGTAAGAGCCTCTGTCCAACCCTTGATAACCTGATTGCAACGGAACTTGGTGATTGGGTCGCTACGCTTGTATGAAGAGTCGAAAACTGTTCCGTCGAGGAGCTTGCCCTCATACTTTACCTTTACCTCCTGAGAAGCTGTAGGGATAGGACCTGTGCCCTTTGTCAGAATCTTGTACTGAAGACCAGAAGGAGTTGTTACGACACCTTCTTTCTTCGCATTCTCTGCAAGGAACTTCTTACCAGCCTCGCGGTTAGCTCCGTAGAGTCTTTCCTGCTTAGCTTCGTGGTTAGCCTTCATACGAGCCTCAAAATAGCTTGCAGATGTCTGCTGATTGTAGATAGAGGTATCTTTCTTGAGGGCTGCAACGAAACCCTCAACGAATTTATCGCGTACGAGAGCCTCTGGAGAACCCTTGAGTTCGTTCTCGATGCTTGGGAATAAGCGCTCCTTCAGCATCTTTGCAATCTCTATACCAGCGGCATGGGCATTGTAGCTTGGATCTTCAGTCTTATTCATAGCCTCTTTGAAACCAGCGATGAAATCAGCCATATAGGTTGTGTCAACCTTCAACTGGCTTGTGAGGTAAGGGATAAGTCCGTTTGTCTGAGACATACCTGCAGCATAGCTCAGAGTGTCGTTGCTGTTGGCAAGAACTGTACGTTCAGGAGCAGCAGCGGGGGTGATGCTTTTCTTCTTCTTGTCATTAGCAGCGATGGTGAGCATTGAGAAGCTCACCATCATTACTGTTATAATAAATAAAGTTTTCTTCATTTCTTATCTGTTTTTATTTCTTGATGCTTAAAAGCTCAATCTTGAAGATAAGTGCAGAGAAAGGCTTGAACTGGCCAGTTGAACGCTCGCCGTAAGCGAGTTCCTGTGGAATGTAAACTTCCCAGATAGAACCTACAGGCATGTGAACGAGAGCCTCTGTCCAACCCTTGATAACTCTGTTTGCTGGGAATGTTACAGGCTCCTTGCCGTATGAAGAGTCGAAAACAGTACCGTCGATGGTCTTACCCTCGTAGTTTACTACAACCATTGAAGAGTCCTTTGGAATCTCGCCAGAACCTTCCTTGATAACCTTATACTGAACACCGCTTGGGAGAACCTTTACGCCTTCCTTCTTTGCATTCTCAGCAAGGAACTTCTCACCAGCAGCCTTGTTGTCGCCATACTGCTTCTCAGCCTCACGAGCCTTGATAGCCTTGACTTTCGCATCAGCAATTGAGTCAGCCTGGCCCATAGTCATAAGCTGGTTCTTGCCTGTTGTACCAGCGATAAAACCAGCGAGGAAGTTCTTCATAGAGATTGTCTTTGTAGAATCCTCACCGAAGAGCTCGTGATTGAGACCCTTAACCATCTGATTAGAAATCTGCTGACCGATCTGGATACCTGCATAATAAGCAGCAGTCTTCTTGTCGTCGCCAGCCTTTGCACCCTCGTTGAGACCCTTGATGAAGGCGTCCATATAGGTGGTATCAACACCGAGTTGGTTAACGAGGTATTCCTTCAGACCGCGGGTCTGACTCATACCGATAGTGTAGCTTACAGTGTCAATGTCGTTCTTGAGGTTAGCCTTGGGACTGTTGCCGCAAGAAGAGAATGATGCAGCAAGTGCAGCGATAAGCGCGATTGCTGCGAAAGTGAATTTTTTCATTTTCTTTGTTCTTTTTATTTTAGTTATTTTCTAGTTGTTCTAGTTGTTCCGGGATATCCGGATTGTCCGGAATTTCCGAGGGCCTTACTTCACCTCAATAAGCTCTACATCGAAGATGAGGGCTGCGTATGGAGGAATAGAGCCTGCTGCGCCAGCCTCACCGTAAGCGAGGTGGTAAGGGATGAAGAAACGGTTCTTGCCACCTTCCTTCATGAGCTGAAGGCCTTCTGTCCAGCCTGCTATAACACCATTGAGAGGGAATGCTGCAGGTTCGCCACGTTGTATGCTGCTGTCGAATACTGTGCCGTTGGTGAGGAAGCCCTCGTAGTAGCAAACAACTGTATCGGTAGCCTTTGGTGACTTGCCAGTACCCTCTTTGAGTACTGTGTACTGAAGTCCTGAAGCTGTTGTGATTACACCGTCTTTCTTTGCGTTCTCTGCAAGGTAAGCCTCGCCTTCAGCCTTGAGCTTCTTGCCGGTCTCTGCCATAGCAGCACGTTGCTTAGCCTCCTGTTCCTGGAAGAATTTCTGTACAATCTTCTGTGAATCAGCCATTGAAATCTTGAGCTCTGAATCGTTGAGCACATCCTTTATTGCCTGTGCGAAATCGTCGATGTTGAGACTCTCTGCGCCCATGCTCTTAAGCTGGGAACCGATGCCCAGTCCGAGGGCGTAGCTTACATTATCCATGTGAATTTTAATCGTTTTTTGTGGAAAAATATTTAATCAAGGTGCAAAGTTAACATTTTTCTCCGATTACTTTAGTGTATTTCCGAAAAAAATTACTATTTTTGTGCATTGTTAAGAATTAATGCCCGATATTCGGCTATAAAACAACGTAAAAGCTATTTAAATTATGAGGAAGAAAATAGTTGTCTTGACAGGGGCGGGGATGTCGGTCGAGAGTGGTCTGACCACTTTCCGCGATGCTGGCGGTCTATGGGATAATTATCCTGTGATGAAAGTTGCCAGCCATACGGGTTGGGAGCAGGATCCTTGCTATGTGAATGATTTCTACAACATGCTCCGTACCAAGTACCGTGATGTGAAGCCTAATCAGGGGCATCTTCTTTTGAAGGAACTGGAGAAGGACTTCGACGTGACTATCGTTACCCAGAACGTGGATAACCTTCACGAGATGGCTGGTTCCTCAAAAATCATTCACCTTCATGGTGAGTTGATGAAGATGTGCTCAAGTCGTGATGTTGATAATCCACGCTTTCACGTAACCCTTCCTCATGAGGGCTTCGGAGAGTCTGGTCTTGAGGTTCCTCATGGCGAGAAGGCTGGCGACGGAAGTCTGCTGAGACCTTTCATCGTGTTCTTCGAGGAGAACGTGCCTAACATGTACGATGCTGCTCAGGAAGCACAACAGGCAGATATCTTCATAATCATAGGTACGAGCTTAAACGTATATCCGGCAGCCGGACTTGTGCAGTATTGTCGTCCGGGAATACCGATGTATCTTATTGACCCTAATGCTGTTGCTACTCGGGCTAATCTCACACATATAAAGAAAGGTGCAAGTGAGGGAATGAAGGAATTGATTGAAATATTAAGAAATTAAGAATTATAAATGAAAATACTGATAATGAATGGTCCGAACCTGAATCTTCTCGGAGTTCGTGAACCTGGAATCTATGGAGATTCTTCTTTTGAGGCTTATCTCCCAAAACTAAAAGAGCGTTTTCCTAATGTTGAACTGGAATACTATCAGAGCAATATTGAGGGTGAGATGATAAACAAGTTGCAGGAGGTGGGCTTCACATACGATGGTGTCGTCCTTAATGCTGGAGCCTATACCCATACAAGCGTGGCTCTTCACGATTGTATCCGTTCTCTTCGTTGTCCTGTGATAGAGGTACATATTAGTAATGTACACACGCGAGAGGAGTTCCGTCATCATAGCTTTATCTCTGCTGCTTGCAAGGGCGTGATCTGTGGTTTCGGACTTGACTCTTACCGTCTGGCAATTTCTGCTCTCTGTGAATAATGGCAAAGTCTAAGACACAGGATCCGACACATACCACCCTTGACGGAGAGGCTGAACTTGACAGATACGTTAGGGAACATTCGGACAAAGAGCCAGAATATCTCTATCGTCTCTATCGTGACACCAATGTCCGTCTGCTTCATGGCCGTATGGCAAGCGGGCATCTTCAGGGACGTTTACTGAAGATGCTCGTAGAAATGGCTAAACCGAAGAACGTGCTCGAAGTGGGTACTTTCTCCGGATATTCTGCCTTGTGTCTTGCCGAAGGACTTCCAGACGACGGTCATCTCTATACCTTTGAGATAAATGACGAGCAGGAGGACTTTACCCGAAAGTGGATAGAAGGCTCTCCGCTTAGTGAAAAGATATCATTCATTATCGGTAATGCCATAGAGGAGGTTCCTCGTATCGCTTCTGAGAAGGGTATATCTTTCGATATGGCTTTTATTGACGGGGATAAGCGTACATACGTTGAGACCTACGAGATGGTGCTTCCTTTGATGTCGAAAGGCGGGTGGATTCTTGCTGATAATACCTTGTGGGACGGTCATGTAATTGATCCTGAATATGCGAGGGACAACCAGACAAGAGGAATACGTGACTTTAACGATGTCGTTGCAAACGACGATAGGGTAGAGAAGGTGATGATTCCGCTTCGTGACGGGCTTACCTTGATTAGAAAAATCTAGGTGTTGGGTGATAGGTGTTGGGTGTTGGCGGTTTGGAATAACCAGCACCTAAATTTATTCCCCGATATATTTGGAGGTATCAAAAGTTTTTATTACCTTTGCATTAATTATTAACTTAAAAACATAGAATCTAAACAAAATGGACAATAAGAATCAGCAGCCTGGACAGCAGGTACAGATAGAAGTGTCACCAGAGGTGGCAAGAGGTATTTACTCTAACTTCGCAGTTATCAGTCACTCACACGCAGAGTTCGTTGTTGACTGTGCAAGTATGCTTCCTGGTCAGCCAAAGGCTCAGGTCGTTAGTCGTATTCTTCTCGCTCCAGAGCACGCAAAGCGTCTCGCTATGGCTCTTCAGGAGAATATCATGCGCTATGAGTCGGAGTTCGGTACAATAGACCTCGGACAGCCACAGGCTCCACAGGGACCTCGTACTGCCAACCCATTTGGTAATGGCGAGGCTTAACCCCTCCCTTTCTATTGAAGCCAATAAAAATCCGATGTAGAACTCGTTCTGTATCGGATTTTTACTGTTTTGTTCTAAGGGGGAAAGAGAACCCCCTCTCAGGTCTGCTTCTCCTTCGCTCTTCCTTCGCTTCTAATCCGTTCAAGCGCCCTTTCATGGAATGGGAGGTGAATGGGACTTGCAACGGACTTACATGGGAGGTACATCGGACCTACTTCGGAGGTGAAGGGTAGGGGGAGATGGGGTTTGAAAAAATGCTCAAAAGTGAAGAAATGGGGGAAATGTGCAGAAAAATGGGAATTAAAAAAGATTTGCAAGAGTTAAATAAAGTTAAAGAGAAGTGAGGGTAATAACAAAACTTAATTATTATTAGGTGATTTCGGAAAATATTCGTACCTTTGCACCCCGAAACGTTTCAAAAAGGCTGATTGTGGCCTGACGGGAGCGTGTAACATATTGAATACAAATAAAATAATATATACAAATTAAACAAATTAAATTATGCCTACAATTCAACAATTGGTAAGAAAAGGCAGA
>CAMJKP010000050.1 GCA_946406435.1 uncultured Prevotellaceae bacterium
AGGGAGGGCAGCCCACAAAGGGTTCTTATTCCGTTCCACCTCCGTTTCAAAACCGCAAGTCCGTTCCCTGCAATCGAAGGAACAACGGACATAAAAAGCAAGAAAATTTACCTATTAACGAAAAAAAATCATTTCCCATGCAAGGTTTTAATTCCCTCTGCATTATACGGGCAGTTAGAAACCCTAAAAAACAAGAAAAATGGATAAATCTAGATTCTATGCAATGGGACTACTGGCATTGACATCCCTGTCATTCGCCACAAGTTGCGACAGTTCTGATGATTCAGAAACTCCAGAGCCTGCAACCGGTACAAAAATTGCCCCAATGGACCAAACAACCATCAACGCCCTCAAGGCATCGCAAGAGAGGACTTTTCAACTGTTCTCTGAGGTTGATGCAATTACAGAAAAAGACAAGACATTCACTATCTCACCTCTAAGTCTGGCGGAAATGCTTGCCGTTGTCTCTAACGGAGCCAAAGGCGAGACTCTCAAACAGATAAACTCAATCATCAAGTCAGGTGATGCAAGCGAGGAAGAAGTGAACGGGAGATACATGAACCTTAACGAGTATCTGGAGAAAGTTGACGACATGACGACATTTGCAACGGCTAACTCTGTTTGGATTGATGAAGACTTCAATGTAAAGCCCGAGTTCCTTAAAAAGAAACTTGTTGGCGAGACATTCAATCAGGAACTTTCCACAGATAAAACGAAGAATGACATCAATGGCTGGTGCGACAAAAACACTCGCGGTTGCATAAAGAAGATTCTGGATGAGCCTCTTCCTAGCAGTTATAGGATGATGGTCATCAACGCCCTCTATTTCAAGGGGATGTGGAGGCATAAGTTCCAAAAGGACAATACCATAGATGAGGATTTCACGAACTCCAACGGCTCAAAGACAAAGGTCAAGATGATGCACCAGACGAACAACTTCCTTGCCTATGCAAGCGACGATATGGATATGGTAGAGCTTCCTTACGGCAATGACAGCTACTGCATGGACGTTATCCTTCCGCATGAGGGCAAGAAACTCGACGACTGCCTGAAAGGCTTTAACGCAAAGACCTTCGACGAGTATATCCATAACACTCGTGCGAGATTGGTTTCTGTCGGCATGCCTCGCATGAAACTGGAAGGCCAAACCATTCTCACAAGTCCACTAATGGCAATGGGCATGACTGATGCTTTCTCTGAGATGAGAGCCGACTTCTCAGGCATTTCCGATGAGAGAACCGTTCTTTCAGATGTCATTCAGATCACCTATGTGAATGTTGATGAAGAAGGTACTGAGGCAGCCGCCGTTACACATACAGGCTTTACCTCAACATCTTTAACCCCGGAACAAGTTCCTATGCCGTTCATCATGAACCGTCCGTTTGCCTATATCATCCGCGAAAAGACAACAGGCACTATCCTGTTCATTGGTAAGGTAAGGAAATTATAAAAAAATCCCTTTACCGATGCAAGGTTTTCAATTTTTCAGCATTATATATACAGAAAGAATCACTAAAATGATACATAAAATGAAAAAATCTAAAATCCATTCAATAGGACTTCTGATGCTTGCAGCCCTATTCACCACAACAAGTTGCGACAGTTCTGACGATACAGAAACCACAGGTCCAGTAGTTTGTCCGACCGACCAGACAACAACAACCATACTTGAAGCCTCAATAAACAAGGCTTTCCCTCTGTTCGCTGCGGTTGATGCAGCAACAAAAGCTAATGAGAACTTCACAATCTCGCCTCTAAGTCTGTCGGAAATGCTTGTAATGGCATCAAATGGAGCTAACGGCGAGACTCGCAAGCAGATTAACTCTATCATAGGTGCTAATGATAATATAAGCAAGGAAAGCTTAAACGAGGCATTCAACGGCCTTAACGAGTACCTTGCAAGGGTTGACAGCAAGACAACATTCACAACTGCTAATTCCGTATGGATTGATGAAGGTTTCAAGGTAAAGCCAGAATTCCTCAGCGACAAGAAGCTCATTGGTGAGACTTTCAACCAAAAACTTTCCACTATAAAGACAATGGACGACATCAACAACTGGTGTGACGTAAAAACACATAGTTGCATAAAGAAAGTACTTTCAGAACCACTTCCTGAAACTTGCAGAATGCTACTTGCCAACGCCCTCTATTTCAAGGGAATGTGGAAGAACAAATTCGACAAGGCTGACACGAAGGAAAAAGAGTTTACCAACTCAGATGGTTCTAAGTCAAAGGTTCAGATGATGTCCCAAGTAAGCGAGTTCCTTGCCTATGAAGGAATTGACATGGATTTTGCAGAATTCCCATACGGCAACGACAACTATTGCATGGACGTATTTCTTCCTCACGAGGATAAGAAACTTGACGAGTGCATGAAGAATTTCAACCAGAAGACCTTTGAAGAGTATCTCAGCAAAGCAGGTATGGGAGAGGTGTTGGTTGAAATGCCAAGAATGAAACTGGAGTATATGAACTCTCTCGTAAAGCCACTCAAGGCTATGGGCATGACGGATGCTTTCTCTGAAAAGGCTGACTTCTCAGGCCTTTCTGACGAAAAGGTAAGTATCTCAGACGTGATACAAGCCACCTTTGTGAACGTGGATGAAGAGGGTACAGAAGCGGCAGCAGTAACAGTAGCAACTCTGGATAATTGCGTTGTTATGCCTATGCGGACATCGACATTCTATATAAACCGCCCGTTTGCATATATCATCCGCGAGAAGACAACAGGCACAATCCTCTTCATGGGTAAGGTGAGAAAGTTATAATGGAGATAGACAACGAACTGACAGAACGACTGTTACGAAACGACCGTAAGGCTATGCAAAAACTGTATGGCCTTACGGTTCGCTATCTCTTTGCCGTCTGTCAGAGATACGTTGTCAACGAAGAAGATGTGCGTGACATCCTTCAGGAAACTTACATAAAAACCTACAAAAACATAGGCGATTTCAAGCAACGAGATGGAAGTTCGCTCGTTTCTTGGATGACAAGGATAGCCATAAACGAATCGCTTATGCTTTTGCGAAGAAAGCACAAGGATGCCTTTATTGAAACATCAAAGGAACTACCTGACCGTGAGGAGGATCTGGAGGTTTCAAGATTCTCGGCAGAGCAGCTTCACAACGCCATTCAGCAACTACCTACAGGCTATCGTGTGGTGCTCAACCTCTACGCCTTTGAAGATAAATCGCACAAGGAAATAGCCCAGCTATTAGGCATAAAGGAAGCATCATCAGCATCTCAGTTACACAGAGCGAAGAACATGCTTCGCAAAATATTATTAAGACAGGAAGGAGGCAGACAATGAAAGAGAAATGGACTAACGATCTTCAGAAGAAGATGGCTAATTACGAGGTTCCTACAATTCCTGAGGGATTGTGGGAAGACATTGATGCTGCCCTTGAGACAAAAAACCAACGCCTATCACCTATAACCCAATACTGGCGAAAGGCTTGTGCTGCTATTCTACTTCTGCTTCTAATCCCTACCACCCTCTATTTCTTCTATAACGACAAGGAAGAAAAGGCTCTCGTAGAGGCAAACTCTATCAGCTCTATTCCAGAGAAGACAAGCACTATTGCCACCTCAACCACGCCTGATAGCCACATTCTTGCCAACAAAGGAGAAAACCCTGCAAGCAGCCAAAACCATGTTTCAAAACCACGTTTGGTTTTGCCCCAAAACCCAGAAGCCCCAGCCCCTAAAGAGGAACAAAAAGAGCAAGCAAATCAAATCGAGGAGCAAGAGCAAACCACTACTCGCCCTACCCCACAGCCTGCCATCCAAGCCTCCCAAAGCACATCTGTTTCACCACAGCCAAGTGCAGAAGCATCCGTAACCGCCCAAGCTCAACAAAGCGAGAACACCCCTCTCTTCAAAGAAAAGAAACAAGAGGACATATATCTCGCCATGAATGCCTCAGGCATCAACATCTCAAATGGAGACTTGTCATCAGATGGAGAAATGACATATTTTGACCCAGACGGGAATCCACCCACATACAACGTCAACGACCCATACTCGTATCAATCATATCACGAGGAAAAGCATCATCGACCAATAACTATCGGGCTTCAGGTTGGTATTCCTGTAGCCAAGGATTGGTCTGTCGTCACAGGTCTTACATATACCTATCTGCATAGCGAGTTCAAAGACCGCACAAGCATGGGTTATACGTTACACACAGATCAGAATCTGCATTTCATCGGCGTTCCTGTTCAGATGAACTATCAGCTTTACAACAACCGCTATTGCAACATATATCTTGGTGCTGGCGGACGAGCAGACTTTGGCATAAGCGGAAAGACTGACAAAGAAAGTCATCTATCGAATCTGCCTGTAAACTATTCACTTAAGGCTGCCGCAGGTGTTCAGGTGAATATCTTCAAGAGCCTTAACATCTATGCAGAGCCAACCATTCAATATAACATCCCTGGCTCTACGAGATACAAGACATATTACACCGAGCACAAAACCATGCTCGACTTGCAGTTTGGCATTAGGTTTACTCTGTAAGGGAAATGGCTACATAAAATTAATCAATAAAATCATTAATCAATTAACTAAGAACTAATGGAATTAAAAACGAAAAAAACAAGAAATTGGCCTATCGCCATGACAATTATTGCCGCCCTATCTTTCACTTCATGCAACGAAGATGTAGAGCGTGCTTTAGGAGATTGGGACGAAATGATATGGAATACAGAAGCGCATACAACTCAGAAAGATGACGCTTATATTATTGATGCTAATGGAGGGGAAATCACTTTCACTTGCAGTAACTATTCAGATCCGTGGCTTGCAGATGCCGATTCGTTAGATAAACATTATTATATAGAATATGATGTTAGAAGCTATGATGCGGATTGGTTCAAGGCAGACATAAATGACAACATGCTAAAGGTCACTTTTAAAGCAAATCCGAATCCTGTGGAAAGACCTCTCAAACTGACAGTTACCGCTGGCGACATCTTCCACGCTTTTAATTTCAAGCAGTCAGCAAAGAAATAACGTGATTTCGATGAATTGTCTATATAGCAGCAAGCTGCCTTAACCACAGCGTGAGGCTACACGAATTTATCATTAATTGCCACGATTTTTTCATAAATTTAAAATGAATGAAGAAAAAATTAATGATTAATTCATGATAATTCACGGTTAATTCATGTAGCCAAGCGCAGCGTTTAATTTCGTCGAATTCACGTTAAATAGCAGAATGAGCCTATCCTGATGTATTCAGGATAGGCTCTCGCTATTAGAAATAAAAGATATTTGGTATTTTATTTGGTTTTTCAACGAACTTTCAGTATCTTTGCAAAAATCACAAAAAGCCATTAATTACAACTCTATGATTAGAAGCAAGTTCATAATATCAGTTCTGTTGATGCCGATAGCAATACTCACACCTACAAATTGTATGGCGCAAGCACGACAGGCAAATACAACAGCATGCCCTCTTGACTCAACCGCAAAAGCCATATACAAAGGCGAGACTAGCATGGCATATACCCTCTTTGAGCAAGTAGATAAGTTGCACGACAAGAACGAGAATATTGTCATTTCGCCTCTCTGTCTGGCAGATGCATTAGCCATTCTTGCACAGCCTTCATCTTATCACATTGTGACAGTTGCTCGTCCGACATTTTGTCGTTATATCTCTTAGGCATAGCCTTTTTGTCTGCTGCCCTTTCTGTACCTGATACACGAACTCGCCAATACGTCCGTGAATGCCATTTTTGTCTTTTATTGCCATATAAATCTATTTTTAAGGATTTCAGATACAAAGATACAAAAAAAGTGCCACAATATTTGTTTTCCGTCAAATATTTTCTTTCAAGTTCTTGGATGATTGATTATTTTTTGCTACTTTTGCACAAAAACAAAGACGAAATAATTTTAATAAAAAAGATGAAAAAAGTATTTTACATGTTATCTTCTCTAATGATTTGTTTGTTTACATCATGTGAGAAGGCTGAAGATTCTGGAATAGTTTCACCAGAAACTATTCCAACTTACGTTGAAACTGAAGACTATATAGATTTAGGATTTGACGGTTTACTGTTTGCCACCAAGAATCTAGGGGCAAAGAGTCCAGAGGAATCAGGCAATTACTTTGCATGGGGAGAAGTGAAGCCTAAATCATATTATGATTGGAAAAGCTACAAGTGGGCAGAATCTACTACTGACTACAATTATGTGTATGGTAATGTAACGTTCTCTAAATATAAGTATGATGACAATCACAATGAAACAGATTATAAATACCTTCAACCAGAAGACGATGCTGCTACAGTCATTCTTGGTGAAGGCTGGCATACGCCAACATTAGACGAAATGTGGAATCTAATCTCTTGTGAAAAAAGAAAAACCATAAAAAATGGTGTTTTCGGATACGAATATATCGGTCCTAATGGAAATTCTATTTTTCTGCCTTCTTGTGGTGCTATTATAAATGATGAACTGATAAATGTTGAATGGGGCGGAAAGTATTGGTGTTCAGATTGTCCAAGCGGCAATGTGGCTACTATAATTGACATTAACCAATATGGTCACGCATGGAGTGGCATTGAAGGCCGGTATTTAGGATTACCAATACGTCCTGTTAAGACAGAAAAGGCTATTATTATAGACGGATTGAAATACAATGTTCTTGATAAATACATAGAACAAGCCCGAAAGTTACATGAAACAATCAAACAAGAAGATTATAGTATTTCAAGTTACCAAGCTTTTGAGCGTGCTTATAATCATGCCGTTGACATTAGGGACATTGAAACAAAGGAGAAAGTATTACCTCCAAATCCACAGGATTCAATAAACAATGTAGCCAAAGAATTGCGTTTGGCTATCATGGATTTGTATAAATTGCCAAAACCAAGTGACATCAAGGCTGTAGATCTCGGATTATCTGTTCGTTGGGCATCAGCAAACATAGGTGCAAGCAACGAGGATGAATATGGTTACTACATATCATGGGGAGAACTAACCCCGAAACAAATTGGATATTATCGTTGGAATGATTATAAATTATGCAAAGAAGTAAACGAAGACGATAATGATTATAGTCAACTCACGAAATATGTCACTAACAGCAAATGGGGCAAGGTTGATAATAAGACAAGACTTGATATTGAAGATGATGCAGCAAATGCCTATTTAGGTGGAAATTGGCGAATTCCTACCAAAGAAGAGTTTCAGGAACTCGTCGATAAATGTACTATAGAAGAAATAACACGTAAAGGTGAGCCATCGCTAAAGGTGACAGGGCCTAATGGCAATTGCATATATTTCCCTTATGCTGGATATGCAAAATGGCAAGACCAAGTCGTGTTTGAAGTATTTTACTGGACATCGGATCTTGACCCCCAATTACCTATTCATGCCTACGGCTTCTATTTGACACATGGCAGTAAATCTTATTTGTTGACAGATAGAATTAACGGATTACCAATCCGTGCGGTTTGTCCATAAGATTATATAATGGATTTTAATTCAACAACAATACATTCTTACATACAATACAACAACTTCAAAAATGTCAGTCGCGGAAAACCGACTGACATTTTTTCGTCCGTGAATACCATTCTTGTCTTTTATTACCATATAAATCTATTTTTAAGGATTTCAGATACTAAGTTACAAAAAAATGCCATAATATTTGTTATCATTCAAATATTTTTGTAATTTTGCACTCAGACATCAGAGACCTACGCCAGCCTTTGAGGGCTGACACGCACTATGTCTTTCGTGCGAGGATGCTATGCACGTTGTCATGGAAATAAATACTGAAACCCAATACCATTCTTAACAACTCTATGATTAGAAGCAAGTTCATAATATCAGTTCTGTTGATGCCGATAGCAATACTCACACCTACAAATTGTATGGCGCAAGCACGACAGACAAATACAACAGCATGCCCTCTTGACTCAACCGCAAAGGTCATATACAAAGGCGAGACAAGCATGGCATATACTCTCTTTGAGCAAGTGGATAAGTTGCACGACAAGAACGAGAATATCGTCATTTCGCCTCTATGTCTGGCAGATGCACTAGCCATTCTTGCAAATGGCGCCAAGGGTATCACTTCTGATCAGATAATGAGTGTGTTAGGCACAGAAGACCTGGAAGCGGGAAAGATTAGTGAGGTATATGGAAAACTGAATGACTATCTTGCAGGATTTACTCGTGAGAATGGGATAAAGAACGCTCATTCCGTTTGGATAGACAATAAGTTCAAGTTAAAGAACGAATATACAACCAAGAACAGGAACGATTTCAAGGCAGAGATACGCAATCATATCCTCGCCTCAGATATGACCAAGAATAACATAAACCTATGGTGCTCTCAAAACACCAGAGGAAGTATCAAGAATATTCTCAGCCAGTCTCTTTCTTCTGATGCCAAGATTGCATTATTCAATATAGTGTGCTTCAACGGAACATGGAATAACGTGTTTGAAGAGGACGTTACAAGACCTATGGACTTCCAGAATGCCGACGGCACGAAATCAAAGGTTATGATGATGCAACAGGAAGAGCATTATCAAGTATATGAAGGGGACAAAATGGATCTTCTCAGAATACCATATCTGAAAGGTAATTTCTATATGGAAATCTATCTGCCTCACAAGGGAGAGAACCTTGAAGACTGCATGAGGAATTTCAGCAAGAAACAGGACACGCAGATGAGGAAGCGTACAAGCGACCAGAAAGTTGCCCTTGACATGCCTCGTCTGGATCTGAAATGCGAAAACAACTTCATAGAGTCACTAAAGGCTATGGAAATGACTGACGCATTTTCTTCAGAAGCCGACTTTTCAGGCATAGCTGACAATTCCCCATCTGTCTCTGACATAAGGCAGATTATAAACCTCAAGTTTGCAGAGAAAGGTACAGATGCAGTTCCTACCTCCAGAAAGCCTTTTAATAGTGAAGAAATGACTGTCAAGCCGTTCTTCTTCACTATGAATCGCCCATTCTTCTTCACCATCCGCGAACACAAGTCAGGCACAATCCTGTTCATGGGTAAGGTGAGGAAGTTGTAGAGTGAAATTTGGCATTATCTACAGAACTCTCTGTACGAATCATCAAAGAAATAATAGATAAGCCGGAATAGCCATACCACAATAGCTCCGCTAACCAATCCGGAAATATGACCGCTTATGCTGACGTTACTACTGAAACCGCCAAAAATATCGACAACCAATATCACAAGAAAAACCAACGACGTCCACCAATTAGATTTCCAGTCAAACTTAAACGATAATGATTCCCCGATAAGCAAAGACAGGAAAGCACCATACAATCCAAACACGCCACCCGATGCCCCTATCACGCTATGCTGAGAGTATAAAACGGCAAAAGCAATAGACAAGGGACCAGTTATCAGGAACACAAGGGCAATATCCCTACCATAAAGGTAACGGCTTAGTGCGTAAATGCCCAAAACATAGCCAAATAGATTGCCAAAGATGTGCATAAAGTCCGCATGTATGAACATACTGGTGAAGATTCTCCACCACTCCCCATCAACAAGGAGTGAGTCTGGGGTACATGCTCCTGATTCATCAAACAGCACATTATTACTTCCATGAGTTGTGTATCCGTTGAATATCATATACAATCCCCAACCAATCATAAGCAACGGAGGCAACAACAGTAAGAAATTCCCCTTTTGCGCAAAATATGAAAGAACGTCACGCATCGTTTCATTAGAGAATCTCCTGCTATCATCATATTCATTTCGTGACACCCCTCCAGTAAGTCCCATGAGTAGAGCCAATATCACTACAAGAATAGCCAGAGTTACCAAGATTATTACCACATTATTCCAACATCCGTCAACTTTATCATCGGAAATTTCAAGCAATATCACATCTTTCTTAGCAGATGCAGAAACTCCATTCAGATAGGAAGAAGCAGCTTCCATATACTGCTCAATATTGTCGCTTTGATGTATAACCTTGAAGAAATGAGCCATCATAGCATTATATCTTATCGTCCCTCTCATATGGTATTCCAAGTCTGACATCCACCTTTGCAACTTCTCGTCAGATTGGCCAAATCCATAATTATGTTCTCCTTTGGTCTCAGAACAGACAAAAGCATATTCCATATCCTTCAACGGACATACCTGATATACGCAGAACACAAGTTCATCAGAACTACGTGATTTTGCATGAACATAACAATCCGTAGTATAGTTGTATGAACTCGTATCAGGTTCTATCTTTTCCACCTGCACATAATTCGCTTTCCTTATCTCTTCCCTTGACAAATCCGTAAGCTTATCTACGCTGACCACTTTCGCAGTAGCATCTTCTGCAATAATTTCAGCATTTACGAATATAAGCATGGAAGCTATCGCGATGAAAAAAAAGACCAAGCCCTCCCACTTGTCATTTGCAGAGTTTATTTCATGCCTAAGCAAGAATATCAGCAAACCAGACAGCCCCAAAGGAATACAAATTCCCGGAATCTCACTCTTTATCATAGGAAACCAGTCATAAGACAGCCAAAACCATCTTATGATAATCCATACTACAGAAAATAACAAAATATACAATACTATTTTCCAAATAATCGACCAAACTGACAAATGCCTACTCATATCCTATCTTTTATCTTACATATCACACTTCGCTATCCCTTCACTCATACTCCGTTGATTCTCCGTACTAAACTCGCTGTAATTCCTATCAAACATCGCTCTCTCACCGACTTTGCACCGACTTTGCACCGACTTTGGTACGGAGGAAGAGCGGAGGATCATAGGAGGAAGAACGAAGGCAATTATGAGTTTGAAACCAACTGCTGAGGAGAAGCGAGACACCCTTTCCGACCGTTGCGAAGATGCACAAAGGCATACAATCCATTTGGCTGCACATCACGAACAACAGTTGTCTGGGATTTAGTATCAACAATAATATCCTCAAATTCCACTTTTTCATTCACAAGACAGATGAATCGCAGAATGTCTCCCCTTTTCCATTGCTCGGAGATTATATCACATTCAATCTTATCACCTACGATTCGATAGCCGAGGACTGGCAGAGAACCATCTGATACTGTATTTATATTAAGCAGATTAAGGCTCATGAACCTGTCACAATCCCTTTGCCCTTCCTTCAACAACTCAAAGCAGCCCTTTACCGCAGGTTTCAACTTGCGATATAGCATCTGAACAGTTTTCATCTTATCACGTTGCTCAAGCTGCACCTCTGACTTCCTGTCATGATAGTGTACTGGTTTTGATCTGAGTATCTGCTGTCCATTCTGTATTTGGAACACCATATCACCAGCCGGACCGTGTACCCCACCTTTTGTATCTAATATTGCCATAAATTTAAGTTTTAGGATTTGAGTACAAAGATACAAAAAGTTTGCCAAAAACCTTGCTTTTTCCCAAAGAAAAAATTAAGAAAAAATAAAATAATCTATCAAAATACGCGGATTTATAAATTTTATTTGTACCTTTGCCACGTCTTAAAAATTCAAAAAATGATTACAACAACTTACAAAAAATTAATGATGCTGATACTAACAATGTTGGTATCGGTTGGAAGTTTCGCAAAAGTGGAGATTGACGGTCTCTACTATGAACTTGACGACAAGACAAAAGAAGCCAGCGTTGCTCCAAAGCAAGGTGGCAATTATCACTCCCCCATCATTACCATTCCTTCAACGGTGACTTACGAAGGAACGACTTACAAGGTAACAAGCATAGGAGCACTTGCTTTTTATGGCTGCCACGATATAACAGCAATAACAATCCCTGAATCTGTGACGAGCATCGAAGATGGTGCTTTCCATTATTGCACTAATCTCACCGCCGTCACAATTCCTAAATCAGTAAAGGAAATTGGCGACTATGTTTTTTATGAGTCAGGAATAGAATCTATTACTATCCCAAAATCTGTAAAGAACATAGGGAAGGGCATTTTTAACGGATGTGACAATCTCGGTTCAATTATAGTAGAATCAGGCAATAGTGTTTATGACAGCAGAGATAATAGCAATGCAATTATAAAAACAGCAACAAACACAATGATTGCCGGATGCAAGAATACTATTATTCCCAACTCCGTAACTAACATTGATCAATATACTTTTCAGTATTGCAGAACCCTTACTTCTATCAGCATTCCTAACTCTATCACAAAGATCCCAGACCATGCTTTCGGCGCTTGCTGGGCTCTCAAGTCTGTCACCATAAGTAACTCCGTAAAAGAAATTGAAGATGGTGCTTTTGATTGTTGCTATGCACTCACATCGATTAATATCCCAGAGTCAGTAACGAATATCGAGAGGGGGACTTTTTATAATTGTAAAAGTCTAAAGTCAATAACCATCCCTAACTCTGTAACGAGTATTAAGGAAACAACATTTTCGATGTGCACAGCCCTCGAATCTGTCACTATTGGCAACTCTGTAAAAAGCATTAAGGGTGGCGCGTTCGCCTATTGCAGCTCTCTAAAATCAATTATCATTCCTAACTCCGTGACAACTATAGGAATGCAAGTTTTTGAAGATTGCTCAAACCTCAAATCAATCACCTTGGGCAGTTCTTTAAAAGATATCGATAGCTGGGCTTTCAAAAATTGCAATGCCCTCACGTCTATCACCATTCTCGCTACAACACCACCACGAATAGAAGGAGGATCATTCCCAATATATGGAACGCTTCATGTGCTTCCTGGTTGCAAGGCTGCATACGAGGAGCATTTCGAATGGAAAAAATTCAACATCGTGGAGGATGCTACTACAGGAATTTTCAACATTAATGCAGAAACAGCAAAGAAGGATGGTAAGTATCTAGTAGACGGAAAGATTGTGATTGTCAAGAATGGCAAGACGTACCAAGCCAATGGCGCGTCAAACAAATAAAAAAGACATATAAAAGCCCCTTATCTAGTAATCTCTATAGGTAAGGGGCTTTTTTCAAATGAAAGTTACATATCAAATACCTGATAGATTGTAAACCTATTAAAGATTCATACGCCCAAACAAAATGTTAATAACTAAAAATACCGTTGAAATAACTAAAAATATAAGTTAAAAAATCGCTTTTGAGTCATTTTATCAACTAAAAGTTTCGTTAACTAAAAATTTAGTTGTACTTTTGCACTCAGAAAATAATCTGTAAAACGCAAAGACACGGAGCTCGTTTTCTCTGCGATTCTGCATCTTAGCGTTCAATAAAAATTTGTATATGAAAAGAGATAAAGAAAACCAGACTCTCACCAGAGTGGAAATGGAGATTATGAATCGCCTGTGGGCAAAGGAAAGTAATTCAGCAAGTGTACGTGAACTCCTTGCCGAATACCCAGATCCAAAGCCTGCCTATACCACTCTCGGAACATATATGAAGATTCTCACACAGAAGGGTTTCGTAAAGCCTGAGAAGCGTGAGGATGATGGAAAGACATTCTTCTTCCGTCCGCTCATCACTCAGAATGAATATCGCAAGAGAGTGGTTAAGGACGTAAAGAACACCCTATTCGGTGGCTCTATGAGATCTCTCGTGAATTTCTTCGCCAAAGAAGAAAAAATACCCGATGACGAAATACAAGAATTACTAAGTTTGATTAAAGATTAAAGACCCACCCCCTTCCCCCTCCCATGGAGGGAGGGGAGTGGTTACAAAGATAAACGATAAAGGGGTATCGCTAAAAGTCAAACAAATGTAACTTGTATTTTTATTCGCTGAAGCTCATCAAGCTAAAGCAAGTCTTTTTCATTTTAATATTTAGCCAAACATGCTCGCCTATACAATAAAATCGGTTATATTCCTCAGCATGATGTACATACCATACATGCTGATGCTAAGGAAGGAGTCATTTTTCCACTTCAACCGCATATTGCTTGTTTGCATAATGCTGTTGTCGCTAATCCTTCCTTTGTGCGATTTCCATGCTCTCTCTATTGAGAACAACCCTATCCAGCATGGAATGACCACAATAACAATGCCGACCGTTGCTATAGGAGCTGGAGAGGAAATGCCAGTTTCGGATAACACATACAGGGTTAATATCATACTCTACATCTATATTCTAGGCGCGGTAATGATTGCTATCTGGAAACTGGTTCAGATATACCTTCTCTACAGAGCCATTCATAGTTGCGTGCTTTGGAAGGACAAGCAGAATGGCATTACAATATATTGTCACGCACAGGATATAGCTCCGTTCAGTTGGTTTAATACTATCGTAATCAGCGAGAATGACTATCAGAATAACGCAAAGGAGATTCTATGTCATGAAATAGGACATATCCGTCATTATCATTCATTAGACATTCTTCTCGTGAACATTATCGAGACAATCCAATGGTGGAATCCTCTATCTTGGATTCTCGCATCCTCACTCCGCGATGTGCATGAGTACGAGGCAGATAATGAAGCACGTACAAGTGGCGTGAATATTCGTGAATACCAAATGTTATTAATAAGAAAAGCCGTCGGCTCCAGCTCCTATGCCTTTGCCAACGGTTTCAATCACAGTTTACTAAAAAAACGAATAACTATGTTACTAAGATCAAAATCAAACCCATGGATGCGTACAAAGGCTTTGTACATCATCCCTGTGGCCACTATCGCTATAAGCGTATTCGCCACACCAGAACTAAACAACCGTGTAGATACTATTGCAGAAAAGGTTGAAACGAGTATCACGAACAAAGATACTAATATATTCTCAACAGATAAAGTTTCCGGGCAGGAAAATACTTCTACCAATGAAATCAAAGAGAAAATTGCTAAAAATGCGAAAGATAGTCTCACAGCAAAAGTAGAAGAATATACAAGACCTGCATGGGATACATGTACATGGAATGAAAACGATCCTGCTACGTGGCATGAGAAATATAAAGACCCACAAGCCGACGCAAAGCCCCAATTCCCAGGTGGCATAGAAGCATTAGACAAATACCTAATGCAATACAAGCATTTGTATAAAACTAATGGCCCAACAATTTGGGTTGATCTCGACATTGAAGAAGACGGAAGCGTTATCGTAAAATCATGCAGCTTCGGTTCATGGATTAAGGTTGATGAAAAAAGGGAACAAATTATGATTAAAGAATTCGAAAAAATGTATGCCAATATGCCTAAATGGATTCCAGCCCAAAAAGACGGGAAAAATGTACGTTACAACGACTATCATACTGGATTTTCTGGGGTTAATATAGATTTTGAGAGAATAGAACCACCAGTAATAAGTTGGGATGATTAAACCACGAAACAATCTCTAATCAAAAGTTTACAACATGCTCGCCTACGCAATAAAATCAGCTATATTCCTCAGCATGATGTACATACCATACATGCTGATGCTAAGGAAGGAGTCATTTTTCCACTTCAACCGCATATTGCTTGTTTGCATAATGCTGTTGTCGCTAATCCTTCCTTTGTGCGATTTCCATGCTCTCTCTATTGAGAACAACCCTATACAGCATGGAATGATAGTTATTGGAACGCCGACAGCAGTAGTAGAAAGTGCAAATAATGTCACGACAATAGAAGAAATCAACTGGTTCGCGGTTGCATTCTACGTCTATATAATCGGAATGGCTGCAACCTTCATATGGAAGATGGTTCAACTGGCTGTTCTCTATGGAACCATCCGCAACGGCGTTCTATGGAAAGACGAGCAATACGGCACAACCACCTATTGTCATGCACAAGATATTGCTCCTTTCAGTTGGCTGAACACAATCGTGATAAGCGAGGACGACTATAACAAAAATGCGACTGAGATTCTGCGTCATGAGATGGGGCATATAGAGCATCATCACTCTTATGACATCATTCTTGTCAATATCGTACAGACAATACAATGGTGGAATCCCCTCGCATGGATTATTGCCAGTTCACTTCGTGATGTGCATGAATATGAGGCTGATGATGCAGTTCTTACAAGTGGCGTGAACATTCGCCAATACCAGACGCTTCTGATAAGGAAAGCCATAGCAAACACGAACTACGCCTTTGCCAACAGCTTCAATCACAGTCTGTTGAAGAAGCGTATTACTATGATGGATAGGGCAAAGTCTAATCCATGGATGCGCACAAAGGCTCTGTTGCTTATTCCTGTGTCAGCTATCGCCCTTAGTGCCTTTGCTACTCCTGACCTTAACGTACTTGCAGAAAAGGTCATGGAAACAAATGAAAAGATTATCCGAATTAGAAAAACACTTGCATATCTGCAAACTCTGAGGATTCCACCATATGAAATTGCCAGGATACTTGCAGAAAGGAAAGAAAGGGAAAAGAAATATGCCGAAGAAATAAGAGAAACAATAAAATTGAATTCTGGGAAGGTAAGCCAAGCCTATAACGTCGTAGAAGAGGAAAAACAAGCTTATGACGTTGTAGAAGAAATGCCAAAATTCCCTGGAGGAATGCAAGCTTTGATACAATATCTTACAAAGACAATAAAGTATCCTGAAGAATCAGAGGCAAAAGGCGAACAGGGACGTGTTGTTTGCACTTTCGTGGTAGAAGCAGACGGAAAGGTCAGCAATACCATGATTGCAAAGGGAGTTGCCCCTGCTCTTGACAAAGAAGCAGAACGTGTGGTTAGCTCTATGCCAAATTGGATTCCCGGAAAGCAGAACGGACAAAACGTAAGAGTGAATTACACTCTGCCGATTACTTTCGTAGTCAATTAAGCAGAAATCAATTTCCATAACATATTAAAACAACACCTTTTAGACATGCATATTCATGCAGGTCAGGGTGGAAATTTCATAATAAGTTTACTAAAAATTAATCACTATGACGAAAAAATCAAATCTATGGATGCGTACAAAGGTTTTGTACCTCATCCCTGCAGTCGCAATCAGCTTTTGCGCAATCGCTTGTTCTGACTCTTCAGAATCAGATCCAAATGAAGTTTATGAGAAAGTGGAAATCATGCCAGAATACCCAGGTGGATTGGAAAGCATGATGAAGTTCATGAAAGACAATATGAAATATCCTGAGATTGCAGAGAAAAATGGAGCCACAGGAAAAGCCATTATAAGCTTCGTAGTTGAAAAGGACGGAAAGGTTACCGAAGTAAAGGCTGCCGATTTCATAGCAGATGGTGAGATTTCTGACGAATGCAAGAATGCCCTCACAACCGAGGCAGAAAGAGTTGTTGCAAGCATGCCCGACTGGGAGCCAGGAAAGCAGAAAGGCGAGAATGTCTGCGTGAAATACACTATGCCAATCACTTTCTGTCTAAAATAGGAACTCACAAAACTTTTAAAAGATTATCCGCAATCACCCGATAGCCTATCAAAGGGGGTATGAGTAACTATAGGGTAAATGCGGATAATCATTACTCCTAAATTTGAGAAACTAAAGATTCTAATAACTAAACGTAAATAATATGAAGAAAAACTTGTTTTTATTTATAGCATCCATACTGTTCTGCGCATGCTCAGAACAAGATGTAGAGGGTGAGTTCTTCTTGCGAGGACAGGAAGTAAAGTTTGCCTCTGGAAATGAGGACTTATGGCCAGTTTACTTGTATGGACAAACTTTGTTCGCATGTACGGGTGAGAATATCTACTATGGAGGAAAGCTAACCAGAAATGAGTGGCAGAAAGCCGAGAGAATATCAGGGGCAGGCACAAATAATGCATTGGTGTGGCCTGCATTTTCACATGGCAATAACGGAGAACTATTAATGTTGGACCGCCCTTGTCCTGCAACTTTTGATGCAGGAGGGTTTAAATCTCTGATAAAAGTCAAGAATGCAGACAACATTGCCGCTATTATGGATCGTACAAAATGGGAAACATACGATATGAAGGATGTGTATGGGTTTGTGGGCGGAAATCATGTGGCTTTATCCGACACGACCTTACTCATGTTAGGAATGTATAAAGACGACCTTAAACGCGTGTACGCTATTTATAATCTAAAGAATCAAACATTTATACCTTTAGACTATTGTCCTATAGGCAGGGATTTAAGTGACGAAGAAATATGTGTACGCTATTTGTCTGGTAACATATTAGGGAATGGGGATGGTAAAGTTTTGTATTATAACAATTGCAGAAAGTTTGCTTTCATTTTCAATATAGAAGGAACCAAAGTAAACATACTTAATAATTTGTATTCATATACATTTGTTCCTGATCGAGCTACAGAATGTATAAACTGTTGTGCGAATAGCGATAGGATATATATGCTTGTAAGAGATACAAACATTAAAGGAGATAAATGTAATGGGAATGACCTGTTAAGATATGGCAATACCGTAGAGGTATATGACTGGGATGGAGTAAAGCATCAAGTGATTCATCTTGATAATTACTATCGGGAAATCAGACTGTCAGATGATGGAAAGACGCTATTCCTGCATCCTGGATGGACAGAGGATATAATAAAGCCTGCTCTTTATTCTTATGACATTAGCAATCTTAAGGATAATCCGATGATTGATTCTGTCGAGATAAGGAATATCTGCAAGGCAAATTTTGAAAAGACTCAGGATAAATATGGCAAGCTACGAAATCAAAATCTTGCAGAGGGTGATATGATGGTAGATTTCGAGTTATATGACTATAACGACAAGCCTCATCATCTTAATGAATTCTTGGGTAAGGGGAAATATACCGTTCTAGAATTTAGCAGCACAGGTTGCGGAGGTTGTGAAGGTGCCAAGCCTTATTTAGAGAAATTCTACAAGCAATACAAGGACAAATTTGAGATAATAACAATTTCTGCTGATAAACTGTCAGAATGGAAGAAGAAACGATTAGGAGAAGTGAGTTGGCATGAATGGAATGATCATAATCTCGCTATTGACATAAGAAAGAAATACGATATTTTTGGTTATCCATCCTTCATCATTATTGATTCTGAGGGTAAGATATTAAGCAAAGGCATAGGCCTAAATAATTTCTCAGAGGCATTGAAGAAACTCCTTCCTGCCAAAGATGTTGACAAGATAATGGATTCCAAATGATAATTTTTCAAACGAAAAGAGATATCAAATTCCGATAATTCTATGCATAAAAATAATACTCTTACTATTACTAAAAATTCAACATACACACCTGTCGAGATGACAGGTGTGTACAAATCTTAATTAAATGACTATGCTTAAACTGATTTTTACATCTTTATTCCTTATGTACCTCTACCCCATCACGAGCAAGGCAGAGGACAATAATTCTATTGCTCAGCAAAGAATCTGGGCTGCAAAAGGAGACAGTTGCGTGCAAGCCTACGATTTCTTTCACGCTATGCAGTTCTATAATAATTTGACTGAGGAATTCATCAATCAAAATGCTTCCGTAACAAGAAACATAGCAGAACTATATCGTCGAACAGGAAACAACGAGGCATGGTTGAACCGGCTATTGTATTTGCACCCAGACAGCATGACGTATAACGATCTTCGCTTGATGTTCTTTGCAAACAAAAATCTGGGAAAAGAAGACCAAATGGTAATATTGGCAGACACTATACTTCGCGCCAATCCCTACGACAGCGAGATTGTCACATCAATGGCAACCTACTTCAACGATACGGAGCATCCCGACAAGGCTTTGGCTATCTGTGGCGACTATATGCAAAGGGATTCTACGAATCTCGGGGTAATGAGACAATATGGTTATGCCACATATCTTCTTGGCAATTATGAGGATGCAATTAAAACATACAAGAAACTTGAGGTAAATGGTTTTGAGAACTATGAGTCTGCTTTGATTATCGGATATTCGCTTCTAAAACTCGATAGTGCATGGAATGCGCGCCCATATCTCAGAAAGGCTGTTGAGAAGCGAAAGGGCAAGGAATATTCCTCTTACCTCCACCTTGGTAATGCAAATATCGCCTGCGGAGAATATAGGGAGGGTATTGCCAATCTTGAAAAAGTGATAGAGATAATCACACCTGATAATGAATTGTATTACTCGATATATAACAGCATTGGTGAGGCTTTCTACAAACAACAGCAATACGAGAAAGCGGCAAAGGCATTTCTGGAATGTACGAAATACAAATCAGACAATCCTCTCGTCTATTACAACATAGCACAGATGTGTAAAGGTATGAAAGACGATAAAAGGGAGATAAAATACTCCAAGAAGTTCCTCGACATCTCGCATCATCTTGCAGATACTCCACAAAACAAAGAATTGATCCAGAGCGTAGAGGAGCGTGTGGAATATCTTTCTAAGCACGCCACTAAATAACGTCGCCTTCCATACCTTCAAGTTTTCCACAACCCCTCGTTAGCATCATCCCTACCCCAACCTACCCTCAGGGTAGGTAAGGTAGGTATCATTTTAAGCCAGTATGCCACGGAGAGAGCAGAATATTTATTCCACTCAATATGCTGAGTATAAACTCGTTACACACCTTACACAGCAAACCCAGCCATATCATCATTGTTTCAGCTATACATACCTACCTACCCAAGGTAGGTAGGTGAGTATATAGAAGTAGAATAATAATTATATCATTATTATATATATATATATTTACTTAACAATTACTGTGCTATTTTTCATATCGAGATTATATACACTTACCTACCTTGGGGTAGGTATGTATGTGAAGAATATGTAACATATCTATCTGTATATCTGCAAGTTATGTGCGCACCATCAAACCTACCTACCTAACCTAGGGTAGGTGAAGATAGGTAAAAGTAGTGGTTTTCGCCCCAAATTGCCTTCGTCGTACCTCCGATATGCCTCAACACTGCCTCCGTTTCAAAAGCGTCAAACGCACAAATCCCTTGTGTTTAAAGCGAATTATTAGCGGATTCATAGCGGAGTGAGTGCGAAGGTGGAGGTAATAATAACCCCACCCTTTCTTGCGCTGGGGACAATAAGCAGGTGTACATAATTATTTTTACCGCACACCTATAATATTTTTACATCATACTACTCGTACCTCGGCTGAAGGCTCAACCGATATTCACTTGGTGACTGTCCCAGATGCTTGGTGCAGTAACGGCTGAAATACGATAGGGAGGTGAAATTCATCAGTTCGGCTATCTGGGTGAGTGACAGGCGTTCATCATTCAGATAGTCTTTCAGTATTGGTATGGTGTGGCGGTCGATATAAGAGGTTACGCTATGTCCCATCATGCGCTTGATAGTGGCAGAAAGGTACTTGGGCGATACGTTCAGCCGCTCTGCATAGTAGCTCACATTGCGCTCCTTGCGGCAGATACCAGTAGAGAGAATAGCCATAAGCTGTTTCACGATATATGCCGTACGGTCGGTATGGCTATCGGTTGTTTCACGTTGGGCATGAGCTTCGAAAATGTCGTATATCATTGTAAGGCAAAGACTTCCCATCAGTTCTCGGTAGAACTGCAAATGATGGTCAGCCATACGGTCGCGCAAACGATGGAAATCGTCAAGCAGATGCCTTGCCTGTTCATCAGTCAGTTTTATTACAGGGTCCTGATTCAGCGAAATACTGCCCCCGATACTGTAATTGTTGGATGGCAGAAGGTTCTGAAGAAACTTATAGTCGGCAGCAAACCACTCCACTTGCATATCGTGATGTGCAGCAAGATTACTTACACGATTGGGTATAGGTATTACCACAAGGTCGTTCTTCACTATGTGATAACAACGCTCATTAAACACAAAGCTACCCTCACCTGCAAGGCATAGCAAGTGCATACAAGTATGCTCCAACTCTTGGGAGTTCAGCTCGTAGAAATCCGTGGAATATTTGAAATCTATATTCATAATTTCTTTATAAACAGTGCAAAAATACAATATTTTTTCAATAAAAAAGCACGATTTAGGCAAAAAGTGAAAAACATGGTGCATTTTGTGAAACAAGACAATTGAAAATTCTTCGTACCTTTGCACCCAGAAACCTAAAAAAGAAAACAATTATGGATATTTTCAAGCAGTTAAGTTCTGGTGCTGATGTCGATATGGCAAAGCCAGAGTATGCAGAGGCCATCAAAGAGATTGCCGAAGCTTCAGCCTTTCTTCTCGGTGAACATGCAAAATTCATTACTGGTACCGACCTGCTCATTGATGGAGGTGTTATTGCGAGCATACGTACAGGAGAAT
>CAMJKP010000051.1 GCA_946406435.1 uncultured Prevotellaceae bacterium
TTTTCGGGATGTGCTCAAAAAAAAGCGATGCAAAGGTACTCATATTTCTTGACTTAAGCAAGGATTTTTATGAAAATCGTCTTTTTTTCTTATAAAAAAACTTATTTTATTTGGATAATCGCATCATTTTTCATAATTTTGCACTGTAAATTTGGAATTGTGCGATTATGTCTCGTACATTGCATATGTTATAAAGACGATTGTAGCCTGAAGCGCAGGTGAGCTAATGGAAACAGTCAATCTATGAACAGTAAAGACAAAAAAGACCAATATAGGTGAAATGATTAACAGAGAACTAATCCGTATTAAAGCCGTACAACTTACCTATGCGTATTTCCAGAACGGTAATCACAACATCGACAATGCTGAAAAGGAACTTGTTTTCAGTCTGTCAAAATCGTATCATCTTTATAACTATCTCCTCCAGCTTATCGTTGAAGTGACAAAGATGGCGCGTAAGCACCTTGAGGTTGCTGTTGCTCGTGCTCAGCGTGAAGGACAGCCTATTCCTTCGTCTAAGTTCGTAGAAAATAAGTTCGCATTCCAGCTTGAGATTAACAAGATGCTGCAGGAGTTCTATGATGGACAAAGTCACATCTGGGAGGATAGCATCGAGTATGTCAAGAAACTGTATCTCCAGATAGAGGCAAGCGATATATATAAGGATTATATGAATGATCCTGATAACAGCTATGAGGCTGACCGTGAGGTGTGGCGTAAGATTTATCGTCAGCACATTCAGGATAATGATGAGCTTGCTGCTGTTCTTGAGGAGATAAGCCTCTATTGGAATGATGACAAGGATGTTGTTGATACATTTGTATTGAAGACAATCAAGCGTTTTGATGAGAAATCAAATGCAAACTTCGAACTTCTTCCAGAATATCGTGATGAGGAAGACCGTGAGTTTGCACGTAAGCTTTTCCGTGCTTCAATTCTTAATGCAGAGCA
Organism: uncultured Prevotellaceae bacterium; assembly: GCA_946406435.1. Taxonomy (GTDB): domain Bacteria; phylum Bacteroidota; class Bacteroidia; order Bacteroidales; family Bacteroidaceae; genus Prevotella. The sequence continues at coordinate 952 of CAMJKP010000051.1, forward strand.
GTATCAGCGTTATATGACTGAGGCTTCCCTGAACTGGGATTTCTCTCGTCTGGCATATATGGACGTTATCATCATGCAGTTGGCAATCACAGAGATGCTTAACTTCCCTAATATCCCAGTAAATGTTACAATCAACGAGTATGTGGATCTTGCAAAGCTTTATTCTACACCTCGTTCAGGTGGATACATCAACGGTATGCTTGATGCTATCGCTCGTCACCTCATTGAGAGTGGCAAGATGCTGAAGGCAATGCCTGAGAAGAAGAATTAAGTCCCCAAGGGGAAAAAATAGTAAATAGAAAATACCTAAATAGTAAATTATATGACATCAATGTTTCTCGCAGCACAGGCCCAGCAGGGTGGTGGCTACTCTATGCTCATTATGATGGTTGCTATCTTTGCAATCATGTGGTTCTTTATGATTCGTCCTCAGCAGAAGAAGCAGAAGGAAATCCGTAATTTCCAGAACTCTCTTCAGGAGGGTACACAGATTGTGACAGGTGGTGGTCTTCACGGCACAGTGAAGAAGATCAACCTAGAGAATAACACAGTTGACATAGAGATTGCTCGTGGCGTTGTTGTAACCTGCGATAAGAACTATGTCTTCGCTGATGCTGCCGCAGCTCAGCCTACAAAATAAACAGATTAGGTGAATACCCAAAGGGGCATCAAGCCGTACAAGGTAATAAAGGACTTCTTGTTCAGTGCTGTGAATAAGGAGTTCTTTGTGTTTCTCTTTTTCCTTGCCGTAAGTGCTGGATTCTGGTTTATGACAGTACTTAATGAGACCACCGAGAAAGAGATTGCCGTTCCTGTGCAGCTTTATGGCATCCCTAATAACATCGTAATCACGGAGCCTCTGCCTGATACAATCCGTGTGGTGGTGCGTGACAAGGGGTTTGTGCTGATATCCTATATGCATGGAGATATCGTAAAGCCGCTTAGATTCAATTTCGCTTCCTACGCGCGTGGCACAGGCAAGGGAAATGTGCCTATATCAGAGGTTCAGAAGACCTTGGGTTCAATGTTCTATGCCAGTAGTAAGATTGTATCCACCAAGCCCGATAAGCTGGATTTCCTGTTCAGTTTCGGAATGTCCAAGATGGTCAGGGCACATATCGATGGTATTATAAGGCCTGCTGATACATATTATATTGCCCGTACGGAAGTTTATCCTGATAGCGTGAGGATTTATGCCTCTCAAACGGTATTGGATAGTATTAAGGAACTTTTTACAGAAAATCCGGAGCTTGTAGGCTTTACAGATACTATTACTCGTGATATTCCTCTGAAGAAGATAAAAGGGGTAAAGATGGTGCCTGACTATATAAGGGCGACATTCTATCCTGATATGCTTACTGAGAAGATAATTCAAGTGCCGATTGTGTCTGTTAATATGCCAGACGGATTAGCCCTTCGTACTTTCCCTGCAAAGGTAAATGTGAAGGTTGTGGCTGGTCGCAGTCGCATAGATGCAATTCGTCCAGAGAACTTCAGCGTGGTGGTTGACTATGCCGACGTTGCTTCTCATCCTTCTGATAAGTGCAAACTCATTCTGCGTACTGTGCCTAAGGGAGTTGCAAATGCAACTCTTGAGACGCAACAGGTGGATTACCTTATTGAAAGTCTCAGGTAAAGCTTATGAGAATTGCAATAACCGGTGGCATAGGCTCAGGAAAGTCGTATGTCTGCCAAAGACTCAAGGAACGGGGCATAGGGGTATATGACTGTGATGCAGGTGCCAAGAAACTCATGGCTTCGTCTGATGAGATACGGGACAGGCTTGTGAAGCTTATTGGTGAGGATGCCTATGACGGTAGAATCCTGAATAAGGCCGTTGTGGCAAAGTTCCTGCTTGAGTCGGAAGAGAACAAACTGGCTATTAATGCTATCGTTCATCCGGCCGTGATACGTGATTTTTACGACTCCGGTCTTCAATGGATGGAGAGTGCGATTCTCTATGAAGCGCATCTTGAGCATACTGTAGATAGGGTAGTGTGTGTGGTCGCTCCAGAGGAAGTAAGGATTGAAAGAGTTGCCAAGCGTGACTCGATATCCAAGGAAAGAGCCAAGCAATGGGTTGATGCACAGATATCACAGGAAGAAGTTGCCCGACGGGCTGATGCCGTTATCATAAATGATGGGGTAGAGGACGTTGAGGCGCAGATTGACAAGGTTCTGACCTTGTTTGGAATAAAGTACTAACATAAAATATAAACAAAAAAGAAAAAATGCAACAGACAATTCTTGCCATTTCAGGCAAACCAGGACTTTACAAGTTAGTTTCACGCGGTAAGATGAATCTTATCGTTGAGTCGCTCGATGCAAGCCATAAGCGTATGCCTGCTTTCGCTACCGACCGTGTAACATCACTTTCAGATATCGCAATGTACACTTATGAGGAGGATGTTCCTTTGATGAAGGTTCTTGCTGCTCTCCGTGATAAGGAAGAGGGTAAGAAGGCTTCACTTAACTATAAGAAGGCAAGTGGTGCAGAGCTTCAGGAGTACTTCGGATCTTTCCTTCCTGAATTTGACCGTGAGCGCGTTCACACAAGCGATATTAAGAAGCTCCTCCAGTGGTATGATATCCTCGTAGAGGCTGGTATTACAGACTTCGAGGATTCTGAGACTGAAGCTGAGGCTGCAGAGGAGAAGTAAACTAAATGAAAGGTGAAAAATACATGTTAGTGTTTATCGCTAACAGAATTATCCGGAATGGTATAATTTGTATTTTTCACTTTTCACGTTTCATTTATTTAGGATATGTTTTTGGATATCATTTCTATAGTTATAGGTGTTTTCGTTGTGCTCAAGGGGGCTGATTTCCTTACGGATGGTGCCGTGTCCTTGGCTCAGCGTGCCGGTATTCCGGAAATGATCATAGGTCTTACCGTTGTCGCTCTTGGCACTTCTATGCCCGAGCTGTTCGTAAGTCTTACCTCTGCTATTCAGGGAACTACCGATCTTGCTGTGGCAAATGTTGTGGGCAGTAACATATTCAATGTACTGCTTATTGCCGGAGCAGCAGCTGCCGTTGCTCCTATGACGGTATCCAAAGGAACAGTTCGCAGGGATATTCCTGTAGCTATTGGAGCTTCGTTCATCCTTCTATGCTTTGGCATATATGGTGTGATAAACCGTTGGGCAGGAACTCTGTTCGTTATTCTTCTCATTGCATATATGGCATATGCTGTAAAGACAGCATCTCCAGATGATGAATCAGATGTAGAAGATAAGAAACTCACGGTATTAGGAGCTGTTATAAGACTGGTAGGCGGACTTGCCTGTCTCGTATTCGGTAGTAATGCCTTTGTGGATGCTGCTACTAATGTGGCCGCTTCTCTTGGTGTTAGTGATGCTGTAATAGGCCTTACGATTGTTGCTGGTGGAACTTCGCTTCCAGAACTTGCCACAAGTGTTGTGGCAGCCCGTAAGGGACAGTCGGCCATTGCTATGGGCAATGTCATAGGCTCTTGTGTGTATAACATACTTCTTATAATTGGTGTGACGGGCCTTATCTCGCCTATGGTCATAGGTGGAATAACTCCTCTTGACTTTGGTATGATGATGCTCAGTATGGTGCTTCTGTGGCTCTTCTCCTTCACAAAATATAAGGTAGAGCGTTGGGAAGGCTTTGTAATGCTGGCTTTGTTTGTTGGATATATGGCTTATCTCGTTTATACCATATAGAAATCCAATTATCAATTATAAATTATTAATTATCAATTAAGTCATCTTGGATGGCTTCAGAGTGCTTGGTAACCTCTTAAAAAACAAGAAAAATGAACAACAAATCATCTCAGGTGAGCGTGCTTTTTCTGCTTTTCAGCGTGCTCTTTTGTGTATGTCTCATAGCATCTAACGTGTTTGAGACAAAGCAGATAGCTTTTTTCGGTCATAGTCAGACTGGTGGTGTTATTGTCTTTCCAATCTCCTATATTATTAATGATGTAGTGTGTGAGGTGTGGGGATTCCGTAAGGCGAGACTTCTTATCTGGCTCGGTTTCCTCATGAATTTCTTCTTTGTTGCCGTAGGTGCATTCTGCGACTGGCTTCCTGGTGCTGATTACTGGGAGGGCGAAGAAGGTTTCCACTATATCTTCGGACTTGCCCCAAGAATTGCTGCTGCATCGTTTGTGGCTTTTCTTGCTGGCTCTTTCGTTAATGCATACGTTATGAGCAAGATGAAGGTACGTGATGCCGGAAAGCATTTCTCTCTGCGTGCTATTCTCAGTACTGTGTTTGGCGAGGGTGTTGACTCAATTCTCTTCTTCCCTCTTGCATTAGGCGGTATTGTCCCTACTGAAGAACTCCCTTGGCTTATGCTTGCTCAGGTATGCCTGAAGACAGCATACGAGATTATCGTGCTTCCTGTTACTATTCGTGTGGTAGGATGGGTGAAGAAGCATGAACAGGAAGATGTTTATGATAATGGAGAGAAATATAATGTCTTCAAGATATTTAATGTGTAGTGCATTAATTTTCAATTTTCAACTTTCACTTGCTTTAGCTTGATGAGCTTTAGCGAATAATTTTCAATTGAATAAAATGGCAAATCGCGAAAAAGACAACCTCCAGTCTCTTGGTAAGAAGACGGAATATCGTCAGGACTATGCTCCAGAGGTACTTGAGGCATTTGAGAACAAGCATCCTGAGAATGACTACTGGGTATTGTTCAACTGTCCGGAGTTCACTTCTCTCTGTCCTATTACCGGACAGCCTGACTTTGCAGAGATAAAGATACAGTATGTGCCAGACGTGAGAATGGTGGAGAGCAAGAGTCTGAAACTCTATCTCTTCTCTTTCCGTAATCATGGCGACTTCCATGAGGATTGTGTCAATATCATCATGAAAGACCTTATCCGCCTCATGGATCCTAAATATATAGAGGTGACGGGTATCTTCACCCCACGTGGAGGTATCAGCATCTATCCATACGCCAACTATGGCCGTCCGGGAACAAAGTATGAGAAACTCGCAGAACATAGGTTCATGAATCATTAACTTTTCGTTATAACTCTTATGCTTCTCCTAACTAAACTCGTTGATCCTTCGCTATAAAATCGCTTCTCCACCGACTTTGCACCGACTTTGCACCGACTTTGGTACGGAGGAAGAGCGGAGGAAGAGCGAAGGAGAAGCGAACCTGTAACGAAGGAATGACGAAGGTCGGAAAAAGGCCGAAAAAAGATAAAAATAAGGTGTAAAAAAGGCAGTCTGAGATAAAAAAGACTGCCTTTTTTCTGTATTTACCGCTTTATCTTTACTCTAAAAAGTAAAAAATATTTTTTTTGTGTATTTGTTTGGTAGTTTCAGGATTTTTGATTACTTTTGCAAGTGATTTTTAAATATCGTGATTTTGTAAATCTTACTAAAACCAATTGCAAAAAATAGAAGACATGAGACATTTAATGAAGATTTCTGTTATGGCACTCTTTGCCATGTTCGCATTCAGCAACGTGGCTGATGCACAGTTCGGTAACCTGAAGGGATTGGCTAACAAAGTTAAGAAAGCAGCCAAGGAAACTGTGAACAATATTACTAATGACACGAAGAGTACGGTGAGCCAGCAGACTGAGACTACCGTTAGCGAACCTACAAGTACTACAACTACTGTTAGTAACGTTAGTGAAAGTAGCGACAATAATTCTACAGCTCAGAGCAGCAGTTCAAACCAGAGTAACTTTGTGCCTAAATACGAGTTTAAGAATGCGAAACAATGCAGTTGGACTGTTGATGGCGACATCAATAACATCATTGGCTATTCCGAGTACTGTGCCTCTCAGATGCAGAACTCTATGAAGAATGGTTATAAGGGCCTGGATTATAAGTCATTCTGTGAGCTTATGTCGGCAAAACAGCCTCTTACCTTCGTTCTTGATGCTCGTATAGACCTCGGTCTTGGTCCTGACACATGGAAGACAAAGCAGTCAAAGAAAGATATAGATGCTATGATATGGGACTTCAAGCAGGAGGCTTGGAAGGGAATGCCTGGCGTTGCCACTTCAGACAAGACTATCCGCTTGCAGCAGACACAGTTCATCATAGATCGTGGTCTCAGCTTTAGTGATCCTGTTGCCCGTGCGGCCTTCTTCGATATGGCTTATACCTATATGCAGATTTGCTTAGACAAAATTGACGGTACGGAGAGTGAGTGGAAAAGCGTGGAGAAGGGACTAAACGAGCTGTTCAGTTCTATGTCAGGGGAATATAAGTCAAAGTATCCAGCCTTGAATCTTGCTGCTATTAAGGCTGATACTAACGGTAATGCCAATATGAAGCAGGCTATGGGCATGCAGATAGCCTATAAGCAGTTGGCGAAAGAGGGTAAGTATGGTAAGATGCCTGCAAGTGCCAATGCGAGCTTGGAGCAGAAGGCTATTAATGCAGTTAAGGCTCATCGCGCTTTCTGGGGCACCCCAAAGCAGGCGTGGGTTGGTCCTGTGACGAGCACAAAGAAGAATGCTTTGGGACAGATTGTCGCAAGGTTCCGTAGTGTAAAGGTGCTGTGTGACGATAATGGACAGAAGGTTATCCATAACTTCGTCGTTTCTGTGACTGCAGATAGCGGTAGCGTTTCATTCACCGGTTTTGGCTGGGAAAACGGCAGTAAGGAAATTGAATTGGTGAGGTAGATTTAGACTCACGTTATATAATATATAAGGAGGGCATCTCGCAAGAGGTGCCCTCCTGTTTGTTTGTAAATCATATACATCCTACAACTAGCGCCTATATTTCGCCTATTGAAAAATGGGACTTACAACGGACTTACATCGGACTTGCATCGGAACTGCGAAAAAGGTTATGGTATTATGGAAAAACTAAGAATTGGCAAGAAAAAGTGGTAAAATAATCGGGTGAAGACAAAAATGATACGTATAGAAAATTGGCACGAACAGGAAAAAGGGTAGGGGAATAGGCTTCTGACATGCTGTGTTTAGGGGGATGGTATAGGCTTCGTGATATTATTGATTGCAAGGGTTTGCAATACATGAAAAATTAGGCATTTTTAAGGTTTTTTAATGTGTGATTTTGAGCGATGTAAACTTTTTCTTTATGTAAAAATGCGTAAGTTATTGATAAGTTATAATTTATGGTTTTTGCGTGTTTTTTGCCCGAAAAATAGTGAAAAAATAATTGGAAAATCTTTTGGAAATTGAGAAAAAAAATATTACCTTTGCACACAGAAAAAAATCCCAAACGGAAAACTTTCATAGCATGGAAGGTAAGAAAAGTTTTCAAAAACGGATAACTTTTTCTTTTCCTGTCGGAAAAAAGTTTTCCAAAACGGACAACTTTTGTGTGATGTTCAATTGGAAATACACCTAAACGACTTAACGTAATTATTTATAGAATACAGCAATTAATATAAAACTTAGCAAAAGCAATGGAATTTCAGAATTTTACCATCCTCAAGCGTGACGGGTCACGCGACCAGTTCTCTCTGGATAAGATAATGACGGCCATAATCAAGGCTTTCGAGGCTGTTGGTGAGACCTATAGTATTGGATCTATCTCAAAGATAATCAGCCACTTGGATATTAAAGACGATATCAAGGTGGAGGATATCCAGAATCAGGTTGAGATTGCGCTTATGAAGGAAGGCTACTTTAGTGTGGCTAAGGCTTTCATGCTCTATCGTCAGAGTCATACAGAGGATCGTGAAACCCTTGACAAACTGAATTTCCTTACTGCATATATGGAAGCTGCCAATGCAGCAACTGGTTCAAAGTTTGACGCTAACGCAAACGTTGAGCATAAAAATATTGCAACACTTATCGGCGAGTTGCCAAAATCAAACTTCATTCGTTTGAACCGTCGTCTTCTGACTGATAGAATGAAAAAGATGTACGGCAAGGAACTTGCTGACAAATATATCGACCTTCTCACTCACCATTTTATATATAAGAATGATGAGACTTCCATTGCGCCTTATTGTGCTTCAATAACCATGTATCCTTGGCTCATTGGCGGCACTACTGGCATTGGTGGTAACTCTACTGCTCCAACAAACTTGAAGAGCTTCTGCGGTGGCTTCGTAAACATGGTGTTTATCGTTAGTTCTATGCTCTCTGGCGCATGTGCTACTCCTGAGTTCCTGATGTATCTGAATTACTTCATCGGCAAGGAGTATGGTGCAGATTATTGGAAGAATCCTGACAAGGTTGTTGACCTCTCTCTTCGTCAGCGTACTATAGATAAGGTGATAACCGACTGCTTTGAGCAGATTGTATATTCTATCAACCAGCCAACAGGTGCTCGTAACTTCCAGGCTGTGTTCTGGAATGTAGCTTACTATGACAAGTACTATTTCGAGTCACTCTTCGGTAACTTCTACTTCCCAGATGGAACTCAGCCTGACTGGAACAGCCTTTCTTGGTTGCAGAAGCGTTTCATGAAGTGGTTCAACAAGGAGCGTACAAAGACTGTTCTTACATTCCCTGTTGAGACGATGGCTCTTCTTGCCGACAATGGTGAGTGCCGTGACAAGGAGTGGGGTGAGTTTGCTGCAGAGATGTACTCTGAGGGACATTCATTCTTCACCTATATGAGTGATAATGCCGATTCTCTGTCTTCTTGCTGCCGTCTGCGTAACGAGATTCAGGACAATGGCTTCTCTTATACTCTTGGTGCAGGTGGTGTAAGTACTGGTTCAAAGTCTGTTCTTACTGTAAACCTTAACCGTTGTATTCAGTATGCTGTAAATAACGGTAAGGACTACAAGCAGTATCTTGAGGAGGTTATCGACCTCTGTCATAAGGTTCAGCTTGCTTATAATGAGAACCTGAAGGATCTTCAGGAACATGGCATGCTTCCTCTGTTTGATGCAGGTTATATCAATATGAGCCGTCAGTATCTCACAATCGGTGTTAACGGACTTGTAGAGGCAGCTGAGTTCATGGGACTTGAGATTACTCCAAACGAAAAGTACAAGGAGTTTGTTCAGGGTGTTCTATCTATCGTTGAGAAGCTCAACAAGCAGTATCGCACAAAGGATGTTCTCTTCAACTGTGAGATGATTCCTGCAGAGAACGTAGGTGTGAAGCATGCAAAGTGGGATCGTGAGGATGGTTATTTCGTGCCACGTGACTGCTATAACTCTTATTTCTATGTAGTAGAGGATGAGAGTCTGAACATCATGGATAAGTTCAAGCTTCATGGTGCTCCATATATTGAGCATCTTACTGGTGGTAGCGCTCTGCACATGAACCTTGAGGAGCATCTTTCAAAGGCTCAGTATCTTCAGTTGCTGAAGGTTGCTGCTAATGAGGGTTGTAACTACTTCACATTCAATATTCCTAACACAATTTGTAACGAGTGTGGATGTATCGACAAGCGTTATCTGCATGAGTGTCCTAAGTGTCATTCAAAGAATGTTGACTACATGACTCGTATCATCGGTTATCTGAAGCGTGTGAGCAACTTCTCTCAGGCTCGTCAGGAAGAGGCAAGCCGTCGCTACTATGCTGGTCCAAAGAAGATGACCGTGTAATATAAAAGGAGATTTCAACCACATAAATGAAATATGTTAATACAGGAGTGGTCTTTCAGGAAATACCTGATGAGACCACTCTCTCCATAAATATAAGTAACTGCCCATGTCATTGTATGGGCTGTCATAGCGAATATCTGTGGGATGATGTCGGTATGCCGCTTAACGTGATGTCGCTGAAGCCGATGCTTGATGAATACGGAAGGGATGTTACGTGTATCGCCTTTATGGGTGGTGATGCTGAGCCTCGTGAGGTGGATGTGCTTGCTGCTTTTGTAAAGAAGGCATATCCGCATCTCAAGACAGCTTGGTATAGTGGGTATAGTGACATTTCAAAGGAGATACATCTGAAGAACTTTGATTTTATCAAGGTAGGACCTTATGTACAACGTCTTGGCGGTCTTGATCATGAAACCACTAATCAGCGTTTGTATAGGGTAGAGGATGGAAAGAATCTCGTGGATATAACTTCGCGTTTTTGGAAAAAACATAACTTTTGACAATATGAAACCAATTTTTATTGCAGGTCCTTGTGTTATTGAATCTTCTGAGCTGTTGGACGTGGTGGCTCAGAGAATTGTGGAGATAAACAAGGCGCTTGGTACAGATATAATTTTCAAGGCTTCGTTTGACAAGGCTAACAGGACGAGCATAACTTCTTTCCGTGGGCCTGGTATGGAGCGTGGTCTTCAGATGCTTGCTGATGTCAAGGAAAAGTATGGACTTCGGATTCTGACGGATATTCATGAGTCTTGTCAGGCAGCTCCAGTAGGGGAGGTGGTCGATGTTATTCAGATTCCGGCCTTCCTTTGCCGTCAGACAGATTTGCTCGTTGCTGCTGCTAAGACCGGTAAAACCGTCAATATAAAGAAGGCTCAGTTCCTTAGTGGGGCAGATATGAAGTATCCTGTGCAGAAAGTTCTTGATACAGCTAAAGCTAACGCCCAACCCCCATCACCTAACACCCAAGAGGTATGGCTGACCGAGCGTGGAAATTCGTTCGGGTATAACAATCTTGTCGTAGATTTCCGTAATATTCCGGATATGCTTGAAATTGTACCTCGCGTAATAATGGATTGTACTCATAGCGTTCAGCGTCCGGGAGGAGGTAACGGTTGTACTTCTGGGGACCGTCGTTTTGTTCCTGCTATGGCAATGGCAGCAAAGGCGTTTGGCGCAACGGGCTATTTCTTCGAAGTACACCCGGATCCAGACAAGGGATTATCTGATGGACCGAATATGTTAAAGCTGGATGATCTTAAGCCTTTGGTAGAAAAACTTCTTGCGTAAATGCTCTAGATTTTTGCGCTTTTTATGAAAAATGATAATTCGCGAATATAATGAATAAAGTATGATTTTCCTACTCGAAAAAGTAGGAAAATTTTATTTTATAGGCCTTACAATACCATAAAAACGTGATTTTCGTAATATTTTACTAATTTTTGAATGATTTTCCGTAATGAAATATACAGAAAAATCATACCTTTGCATCAGAAATAAGAAAATAGGTTTTATGTTAGGTAATCACAATTAAGTATTAGTTAGTTGACTTAATGTATGTATCGAAAAAATGGATAGGCAAGCGTGCCTATCCAATTTTTTATATGTAGGTGTCCCTTCTCTTTACACCTTATACTTTACTCTTTACCCTTTCTACTTTACTCTTTACACAAGAACTACTTTCCGTACTTGCTTGGTACGCAACCGTAATATTGCTTGAAACATTTGTTGAAATAACTTTGATCCATAAAGCCGACCTTGAAACTAACCTCAGCGATAGAATATTTTCCTTCAAGGATTAGTTCTGCGGCAATACGCATTTTCTCGTTCATAAGGTACTTGTTCGGACTTACGCCCAGAACCTCTTTCATTCGTCCGTAGAACTTCGTGTGTCCCATTTGCATGAGTGCAGCAAGACGGTCAACCGTAAAGTCATGGTCGCTGATATGTTGTGTGACGAGATATTCAAGGGTTTCCTTGAATTTCTTGTCAAGCGGAGATAGGGTTATCTGCTTTGGAGTTGCTGTGGATGGTGTATTTGTTGAAGAATTAGCTACAGTTGTTTCGCTATTCTCTTCTTGGATAATATTTGCATCAACAGTTTCCTCTGTACTGATATTAGCCTCTGATGCCTTTGCCATGACCTGTTGTTCACGTTTGTGTGCCCATGTATATAACTGGACGATACGGGCGAGAAGAACGCGGAAATTACAAGGCTTTGTTACATAGTCGTCAGCACCAGCCTCATATCCCTTCATCTGGTGGCGCTCGTCATCAAGGGCGGTAAGCATGATGATTGGAGTGTTGAGGAATGCCGTTTCACTACGGAGTTTCTTTACTATCTCATAGCCGTTTGTGTCGGGAAGCATGACATCGCTTATAATCACGTCAGGCTTAGTCTCCATAATGCCTTTTATGGCTTCTTCACCATTCATATACGTATTGACGTGGAAATACTGGCTCATTGCAGAAGAAATCTGCTCGAGCATGTCCATGTCGTCTTCGATGATTGCAAGGGTGATGTCATTAAGTGATTCCGTATGCATATTATGGATGACTTCCTCCACCACGCTATTGTCCTCGTTGGTTTCGGTATGAATAGCAAGATCCTGAATGTATTCCTCTGCGGTATAGACATCTTCATTGGCAGGAAGTGTAATCGTGAACTTTGCACCTCCCAGTTCTTCGGATTTATTGTATGTGATGTCTCCGTGGTGAAGTCTTGCCATTTCCTTGGCAGAATACAGACCTATACCCATACCTCCCTGAGATACAAGTCCGTGCATGAATGGACGGAACAGTTCTTTCTCCTGCTCCTTGCTAATACCATTACCTGAGTCTTCCACGATTATGGAAATGTTCTCATTCTGGTCGTCGAGAAGTATTTTAATTGAAATCTGTCCTTTCTGTGGAGTATATTTTACTGCATTAGAAACGATATTAAACACTATTGTCTCTACCTTTGCATGGTCAAAGGTAAGTTGGTATTCCTTGGCGAAAGGAGTGAAGGTCATATCAATCTCCTTGCGTTTGCTTATTGCCCATAGGTCTTGGTAGATATTTCGTACAAAACCTATGATATCGCTCTTTTCTACGGCAAGACGTGAGACTCCAACGGAGAGTTTACGGAATTCCATTAACTCATTTACCAGGCGAAGCATACGGTTTGTTCCTCTTTTTGCCGATTTTATCGCTGCTTTCTGGGTAGTCTGAGGAGTGTTTGCCTGAGTCAAGGCGTCCATTGAGTTGGAGATGATTGCAAGTGGAGTGCGGAATTCGTGGGTAACGTGTGTAAAGAAGTTCAAGCGGAATTCGGAAAGCTCCTTATTCAGGCTTATTTCGTGCTGAAGCTTGAAGTTCTTTTTCCATTGCATATAAAGGTATGTGCCGCCCAATGCTATTAATATAAGGTATAATAGCCATGCCCACCATGTGTTATAGAGTGGCTGGTTGATGGTGATATCGAAGGATTTTCCCTCAATCCATTCACCATCCACGAGAGTACGAACCTTGAAAGTGTATTTTCCTGGAGACATATTGGCATATTCCGCATAATTCACGGATGTTGCTGGACGCCAGTCTTTGTCAGTACCTTCCATTTTATATTGGTAAATGGAAGTTCCTGCCTGGGAGAAGATAAAGTTAGAGAAGAATATCGTTATGGAGTTCTGCTTATGGGTAAGTTCTATGGCTCCCTCTGATGCATAGGCACGCTGTTGGTCATCCATGTCAGGGGAGTTGTAAACAGATGTTCCATTGATGCGGAGTTCTGTTATACAGACATTTACGTTCTTGATATTCAGAGACTTTGCACTATTTGGACAAACTATTGCTAGACCATATCCTGTACCGAATATCATTCTTCCATCCTTTGTGAGAAGGGCTGCATTCTCTGCAAAGATATTACTCTGCAGGCTTGGTCCGATATGAATTGTACGTACAGCTCCTGTCTTGGGTTCGATACGTGAAAGACCTTCCTCTGTACTTACCCAGATAAATCCGTTTTTATCTTTGAGAATGGCCTTTACAATGTTGTTTGCTAGTCCGGCAGAACGGTCTATCGTCTTGATGTTCTTTATTTGTCGATTTCTGTTAATCTGCATTTGGATGATACCGCAACCGGTAGTGCCAGCCCATAGGGTATGAGATTCATGATCAAAATATAGACATACAATTTCGTTTGTCGGGAGTGAACCGTTCTGCGTGTTGTAGTTCTTGAAATCCTTACTTGTTATACGTTTTTTGTTTGTATCTACGACATAAAGACCATTGTTTGTTGCAACCCAGAGGTCACCGTCATCACCAAAGCAAAGGTCATGCTGACGTTTCTCGTTATACGAGGTTATAAGGAAGTTTGTAAAAAACAGAGGCTGCCCATATTTGTTGTCTGTTACATGAAGACCACCTTGCCATGTTGCCAACCAAATTCTTCCAATCTTGTCCTCTACTATTTTGTATATATCATTGCTAATCAGACTGGTGGTGTCGTTCTCGGTATAATGTTCTCCGTCAATGAACAGACCAGATCCACATGTCCCAATCCATATCTGTCCCTTGCTGTCTATGAGAGTAGAATAGACAGGTGCATTTAGTACCTCAAATAAGGATATGTTTCCGCTTACCAGATTGTAGTTGTACAATTTGTTGTCCTTGGTGGAAAGCCATACATTGTCCTCGTCTTGTGCCCATGTAATAGAGCGGATATTATTACTCCATTCACCGATGTCTCCATGGGTGAGCATACGATAGTAACTCTCCGCACAATCATCCCTGCTTAGGCATGAAAGGCCTGCGGTTTCAGAACTTACCCAGATGTTACCCTCACGGTCTATCAGAATCTCCTGTAGGTAGTCATTATTGAAGAACCCGTCTTTTTGTGTGTAATGACCGAGTATCTCACGTGTCTTAGGATTATAAATGAATAGTCCGTTACCATATGTGGCAATATATAGAAGTCCTTCTTTGTCCTCTGCTGCGGTGTAGATGCGGTTTTTCTCCGTACTTGTGTGAACCTCATTTATGATATTGAGCTTCTGGATATTAGCTTCTCTGTCGATAATCCAAAGGGTTGTCCCTTTATTTGCGACAAGTGTATAGTTCGCTGTGGATTTCTGGATTCTTCCCCCCTTGACATCACAGTCTTCAGAGATGGAAAAAGTTCCTGTCATTATATCGAAAACAATAACTCTTTCCTTGGTAAAAATGAACATTTTACCATTTATTGTTGTGGTACTGGTAACCGTATTGAAGCCACCCATTGGAGAGGGTAGGGCATGGCGTGTCATTTTTGAGCCTGTGGCATTGAATTTGAACACTTCATTACCTGCAATCAGCATGACATAATCGCCCCATGCGTCGCCGCCTTTGAATTCCGTTCTGTAATCCCTTATCTTAGCTCTTCCCATTGGGTCAACAATGGAAAATCCTCTCTTTGTGACAATCCATGTGTAGCCTTTCGAACTTTCTATTGCCTTGATAGCGTGATTGTTAGGTAGCCCGTTTTTTGCATTGTAGTCGGTTGCTGAGAATTTGCCGTTGACGTATGTTATTCGTCTTGCACCTGTGGTTGTGTCATAGAGCCAGATGTTATTTTTCGTTTCCAGGCGCTTGCTGTACAGGCTGTATTGTCCTCCAAAGCCCGTATAGTCAATGAACTGTCCGGTCTTGGTTTGATAACAGGCCGTGAGAAGTGATGATGTATTAATCCAAATAGTGCTACCTTTATCAGAATAATTCACCTCTCCTACATGGAGGGTGTTACTTCCTTTGGATGGATTATTGAAAGTATTGAAAGTAACAAATTGATAGCCATCGAAACGGCATAAACCGCCAGTAGTACCAAGCCAAATATAGCCGTCTCCATCTTGTACGAGCTTGCGGATATTGTTACTGGGAAGACCATCTGCCACAGTAAATTTATGCGCGACGAATGATAGCTCTTCAGCATGGAGGTTCTGTATGTTTATTATATTGAAAAAGCAGGCAAGGAATACCAGCAGTCTTTTAGTCATTTTTTTTGATGTCCTCTATTTGGAAAAATATAAGGTGTTTTTTACTTAATTATTGTCTGCAAAGATAATAAATTTAATTTATATTCAGTACGTTTTTACCAAAAAATGTACTATTTTTTTCATTTATGCAAATGACGTGGGATTTTTCCTTTCAATTCTTTTCTGTTGTTAATAATTTTTAGTAACTTTGCAGATGATTTAGAGCTAAATTAATTTTTTATTTTATACAATTCTATGTATTTCACTTTGTTTGTAACCGTTATTGTAACGGCTGTCTTCTTAGTGGTAGCGGCGTACATCACAGCAAAGTTGCTGGGTCCACGCACTTACAACAAGGTAAAAGGTGAACCATTCGAGTGTGGTATTCCTACACGCGGAAGCTCATGGCTTCCTATGCATGTAGGTTACTATCTCTTTGCCATCCTTTTCCTTATGTTCGATGTGGAGACTGTATTCCTTTACCCTTGGGCAGTAGTAGTTAACAAATTTGGTACTATGGCACTGATGAGCATTGGTTTCTTCATGCTTGTACTTGTATTTGGCCTTGCTTACGCATGGCGGAAAGGAGCGCTCGAATGGAAGTAAGAAAACCTTCTATCAAGTCTATTCCATACGATGAGTGGAAGGACAACGAGACGCTCGAGTCAATGATCAAGGAACTTAATGAAGGGGGCGTGAACTGCATTGTCGGCAATCTTGACGCCCTTATTAACTGGGGACGCAGTAACTCTCTTTGGGCTCTTACATTCGCAACATCATGCTGTGGTATTGAGTTTATGGCCTGCGGATGTGCACGCTATGACTTTGCCCGTTTCGGCTTCGAGGTTACTCGTAACTCACCACGTCAGGCTGACCTAATCATGTGTGCTGGAACCATTACACACAAAATGGCACCGGCTCTCAAGCGTCTGTATGATGAGATGGCTGAGCCAAAGTACGTTGTTGCTGTTGGCGGATGCGCTATCTCTGGTGGTCCATTCAAATCTAGTTACCATGTAGTACGCGGTATTGATGAGTTCCTTCCTGTTGATGTATATATTCCAGGATGTCCTCCACGTCCGGAGGCAATCCTTTACGGAATGATGCAGCTTCAGCGTAAGGTCAAGGTTGAGAAGTTCTTTGGTGGTGTGAACCGCAAGGAGAAGAACCCTGATGCAATCAAGGTAACAGACGTGCCTAAGAAGTTCATCGAGGAGATGAAGGCAACGGCAAATAAAGTTACCGAGGCTGTAAAGAAGGAAATTAACAATACAATTCACTAAGGAGGATAAACGGAATGAAACTTAATAACATAGTATATTCTTTCAGCGAGTTTGCCTCTGCAATGGCAAAACTCCATGACGAGAAGCATTTCGATTATCTCGTTACTATTATTGGTGAGGATTTTGGCGAGGAAGGTCTCGGATGTATCTATATCCTTGAGAATACCGACACTCATGAGCGTATATCTGTAAAGACAATAGCAGAGAAGAAGGGTGACTCTGATGTAATCTGGAGTATCACTTCTCTCTATAAGTGTGCTAACCTGCTCGAGCGTGAGGTATATGACTTCCTTGGTATCAAGTTCCTCGGTCATCCTGACATGCGTCGTCTCTTCCTTCGTAACGACTTCAAGGGATATCCGCTCCGCAAGGATTTCGTTGCACAGGAGGGTTATACACTTGAGGACGATGAAGAGCCAAACTACACCATGCAGTACAGTCTTGACAAGGAAGGAAACCTTGTAGAGAAGCAGGTACAGCTCTTCGGCGATGACGAGTTCGTAATCAATATCGGTCCTCAGCACCCATCTACACACGGTGTGCTTCGTCTTGAGACTGTTCTTGACGGTGAGACTGTAAAGCGCATAGTTCCACATCTCGGATATATCCATCGTGGTATTGAGAAGATGTTCGAGAACATGACCTACCCACAGACTCTGGCAATGACAGACCGTCTGAACTACCTCTCTGCAATGATTAACCGTCACGCTATCTGTGGCGTAATCGAAGAGGCACTTGGTGTTGAGCTCTCTGACCGTATCAAGGTTATACGTACAATCATGGATGAACTCCAGCGTATTGACGGACATCTTCTCTATCTTGGCTGTTATGCTCAGGACCTCGGTGCTCTCACTGCATTCCTCTTCTGTATGCGTGACCGTGAGTACGTACTTAACTGCATGGAGGAGACAACAGGTGGCCGTCTTATCCAGAACTACTATCGTATTGGTGGTCTTCAGGATGATATCGATGAGCACTTCCAGGAGAATGTCAAGAAACTCTGTGCATACCTCAAGCCAAAGCTCTCTGAGTACGTAAATGTATTCGGTGACAACGTAATCACACACCAGCGTCTTGAGAACGTAGGTTGTATCTCTAAGGAGGATGCTATCTCTCATGGTATGTCTGGTTCAAACGGTCGTGCTTCACAGTGGGCTAACGATCTTCGTAAGAACTATCCATACGCAGCATACGATAAGATTGACTGGGATCAGGTTGTCCTCGACAACTGTGATGCACAGGATCGCTATTATCTTCGTATCAAGGAGATTGAGCAGTCAATTAGAATCATCGAGCAGCTCATCGACAATATCCCAGAGGGTGAGTACTACATCAAGCAAAAGCCAATCATCAAGCTTCCTGAGGGACAGTGGTACTTCGCTTGTGAGGGTACAAGCGGTGAGTTCGGTGTATATCTCGATTCCCGTGGCGACAAGTCTCCATATCGCATGAAGCTCCGCCCAATGGCTCTCACACTTGTAGGTGCCCTTGATGATATGCTTCGCGGTACAAAGGTGGCAGACCTTATCGCTGTTGGTGCAGGTCTTGACTACATTATCCCTGATATCGATAGATAAAGAGGGGGATAGTCTGGAAAAGATTTCTTCCAGAGTTACACCTTATTTATAATATATAATAAAGAAAAACAATGTTCGACTTTTCAATAGTATCAACATGGTTTGATAGCCTACTGCAACTGACCCTCGGTCTTCCTTCGTGGTTAGCTATCACTATCGAGTGCGTGCTTGTGGGTTTGCTCATCATCGTGGGCTATGCCCTTCTTGCCATCGCACTGATATTCATGGAGCGTAAGGTCTGTGCGTATTTCCAGTGCCGTCTCGGCCCTATGCGTGTAGGTCCTTGGGGCTTGCTTCAGGTCTTTGCCGACGTTCTCAAGATGCTCATCAAGGAGATTTTCTTCGTTGACAAGGCTGATAAGCTTCTTTACGCACTTGCTCCAATCCTCGTTATCGTGGGATCTGTTGGCGCTTTCTCATTCCTTCCTTGGAATAATGGTGCTGTAATCCTCGACTTCAATGTAGGTATCTTCCTCTACACTGCGGTAAGTGCAATAGGCGTTATCGGTGTATTCCTCGCAGGTTGGTCATCAAACAATAAGTACGGTCTCGTATCTGCTATGCGTGGTGCCGTTCAGATGATTTCTTACGAGATGTCACTCGGTCTGTGTCTTATCACAGCTACAATCCTTACTGGTACAATGCAGGTGTCAGGTATCGTAGAGGCACAGTCAGGTCCTTTCGGATGGCTTATCTTCCAGGGACACATCCCAGCTCTCATTGCTTTCTTCATCTTCCTTATCGCAGGTAATGCAGAGGCAAACCGTGGTCCATTCGACCTCGCAGAGGCTGAGTCAGAGCTTACCGCAGGTTACCATACAGAGTATTCTGGTATGGGCTTCGGCTTCTACTACCTTGCTGAGTTCCTCAACCTATTCATCGTTGCGGGTATGACTTCACTCGTATTCCTCGGTGGCTGGTGTCCAATTCATATTGGAGTAGCAGCATTCGACGGTGTAATGGATCTTATCCCTGGTATCGTTTGGTTCCTTGGTAAGGCATTCGCTATGGTATGGTTGCTTATGTGGATCAAGTGGACATTCCCACGTCTCCGTATCGACCAGATCCTTAAACTCGAATGGAAGTATCTCATGCCGCTTGCACTCTTCAATCTTGTTCTGATGACCGTCTGCGTGGCATTCAACCTCACAGGCATCATCTTCATCGGCTATGCTGTAGCAGCAGTAATCATTGTAGTATTCGCTGTAATCGCAATGCGTGCTATGAAGTTCAAGTCACAGTTCAAGCAGGATCAGCAGCTTGTAGGCATTGACCTCGCAATTAAGAAGGATAAGTAATCTGGATAATCCGGAATATCTATAGAAAAAGTAAACAAAATGAGTAACAAATCATATTTTGGCGGTGCTCTGGCAGGTCTCAAAACCCTGCTTACGGGTATGGACATCACCATGGGTGAGTACATGACCCGCAAGGTTACTGAGCAGTATCCAGAAAACCGCAAGACACAGCACATCGCTGAGCGTCACCGTGGTACTCTTGTCATGGTTCTCGATGAGAATGGCAAGAACAAGTGTACTGCGTGTACATTGTGCGAGAAGGCGTGTCCAAATGGCACCATCAAGATTACATCGCAGATGGTCGTAACTGCCGACGGAAAGAAGAAGAAGCTCCTTACTGACTATCAGTATGACTTGGGCGACTGTATGTTCTGTCAGCTTTGCGTCAATGCCTGCAACTTCGGTGCTATCAAGTTCGTCAAGGATTTCGAAAACGCTACATTCAGCCGTGATGTACTCGTACAGCATCTCAACGTAGCTCCTACAGAGGAGGAGATGAAGCAGTATGAGGAGAATGCAAAGATTGCTGCCGCTAAGGCTGCGGAGGCAGAAAAGGCAGCTCCTGCTGCTCCAAAGGCTGAACCAACAAAAACGGAGGAGTAAGACATGGCAAATATCATTGTATTCGCAATCATCGCAGTTGTCATCATTGCAGCTGCTCTTGCAGCGGTATTCACAAAGCGTATCATGCGTTCTGTTACCGCATTGCTTTTCGTGCTGTTCGCCATTGCAGGTCTTTACTTCCTGCTTGACTACACCTTCCTCGGTGCCGCACAGCTCAGCATCT
This sequence comes from uncultured Prevotellaceae bacterium, assembly GCA_946406435.1. Taxonomy (GTDB): domain Bacteria; phylum Bacteroidota; class Bacteroidia; order Bacteroidales; family Bacteroidaceae; genus Prevotella. Next base: position 21,382 of record CAMJKP010000051.1, read on the forward strand.
ATGCCGGTGGCATGACGATGATTTATATCTTCGCTATCCAGCTTCTTGGTCGTCGTGACCTTCAGGGCTATGTTGAGAAGCTCAGCTTCAAGCGTATCGTAGGTGCTGCAATCGTGTCATTTATCGGTTGTGCAACCGTTGTGGGTGTAATGCTCAAGAACTTCTTCATCGACAAGTTCATGTCAGTTGCTGACAGCGAGGTCTCTATGGAGAAGATCGGTGAGGCACTTGTTGGTTCAGAAAAGTATCAGTATGTACTTCCATTCGAGTTCATCTCATTGTTCCTGCTTGCATGTATCATCGGCGGAC
>CAMJKP010000052.1 GCA_946406435.1 uncultured Prevotellaceae bacterium
CAATGCTTTCAAGTTACAACCCAAGGCAATCAAGCCGCTAAATTCTGATTTATCGTTATTATTCTTATATTATAGAGTAGTACATAATTCAGAAAGCGATGAAAGAAAACATTATTCAAGCGATAGTTGCAGATATGCAGCGAGACTTAGATATCCAACAGATGGCACGTTTAAAAGCCGTGCTTTTCAAAGAACTGCAAAACATAGAGATAATTGAGAAGCCTGATAACCAAGAGCAAAATAAAAAGGAAAACTCAGAACTTCTTGATAGCTTTCTATCTGCCAAGAAGATAGAGGGCTGCTCTGAAAAGACATTAGCATACTATCGGCATACCATCGAAAAGATGCTACTAACGGTATCTGTAGCCGTATGCCATGTTTCAACAGCCGACATTCGTCAATATCTATCCTCATATCAAGAGGAAAAAGGAAGTGGCAAGGTGACCATCGACAATATGCGTCGCATCTTCTCAAGTTTCTTTGCATGGCTTGAAGACGAAGATTATATTGCAAAAAGTCCTGTTCGCCGTATTCACAAAGTGAAAACGGATTCTCTCGTGAAGGAAGTGTTGAGTGATGAGCAACTGGAACAACTCCGTGACAGTTGCACCAACCATCGTGACCTTGCCTTGATTGATTTACTGGCATCTACTGGCATTCGTGTGGGCGAACTGGTAAAACTCAATCGTACCGACATAGACTTCCACGAAAGACAATGTGTGGTATTTGGTAAAGGCAACAAAGAACGGCCGGTTTATTTCAATGCAAGAACAAAACTCCACTTACAGCAATACCTAAACGAGCGCACAGACAACAATCCGGCTCTATTCGTTTCCCTTTCTTCTCCTTATAGCCGACTTACAATAAGTGGGGTAGAGGTAAGGATAAGAACTATTGGCAAGCGATTGGATATGCAGAAAGTCCATCCTCACAAGTTCCGTAGGACACTTGCTACAATGGCTATTGACAAAGGGATGCCCATTGAACAGGTGCAGCGATTATTGGGACATGTGCGCATAGATACCACACTTCAATATGCCATTGTGAACCAAAACAATGTTAAAATGGCTCACAAAAAGTATCTTGGATGACCAAAACGGCCGATATGTACCGATTTTTTTGTATCTTTGCGCTCAAATCGAGCACAAATGAACGATATTAACATCATATCAACTGAAGGCTTCATACAGGTTGGCGATGGCAATAATCTGTATCAGGATGCTTGCGCAATCATTGACAGTGCCAAGCGTTATGCATATAAACAGGTTGACGAGACTCTTGTCAAGCGCAACTGGCTTCTCGGACTTCGTATTCAGCACGAAGTTTTGAAAGACAAACGAGCTGAATACGGGAAACAAGTGATAAAGGAACTCTCCAAGTCATTGACACAACGATATGGAGAAGGTTTCAAACCTGCCAACTTGTACCACTTTGTCTCCTTCTATAGCAGTTTCAGAAACATTTTCTACGCAGTGAATAGAGAATCTGAGAAGGATGAGTTTGACAACATTTTCTACGCAGTGAGTAGAAAATCTGACACTACGCCACAATATGTCGCTCCTTTGGAAATAATGAACACTGTGCGTTCAAAATCTCCAATCCGCCTTTCATGGACTCACTATCGCATTATCCTTCAAGAGCCTACGGAAAAAGGTCGTGCATGGTATGAGAATGAGGCTGCAAAAGAAATGTGGAGTACTCGCACCCTACAACGCAATGTGTCTTCGCAGTACTACCATCGCTTGCTACAGTCACAAGATAAATCCATCGTACATGACGAGATGGTGCAGTTAACGAAACCTTTGCAAGATAAACTGGAGTATCTGAAGAACCCTGTTGTAGCTGAATTCTTGGGCTTCAAAAACAACACCAACTATTCTGAAAGCGATTTGGAACAGAGCATTATCGACCACCTTATTTCCTTCTTGATGGAGTTGGGCAAGGGCTTTGCATTTGTCGATCGCCAGAAACACATTCACACAGAGAAGGAAGACTATTATATCGATTTGGTATTTTATAATTACCACCTTCGCTGCTTCGTTCTCGTTGACTTGAAAACAACAAAACTACGTTATCAAGACGTTGGTCAGATGGATATGTATGTTAAGATGTATGATGACTTAGTACGCCCCGAAGGACATAATCCCACCATAGGCATACTGCTCTGTTCTGATACCGACGAGGACGTGGCACATTATTCTATTCTCAACAACAACGACCAACTCTTTGCTGCCAAGTATCTCACTTACATGCCGACACAAGAGGAACTGCGTCGTGAGATAGAACAGCAAAAGGAGTTTTTCAGATTAAAGAACGAAAAGTAGAATGGAATTAAAGAAATACAAACTGGGAGAATTGTTGGATGTTAAGCGAGGTGCAAGTCTTGCAGGAGAGCATTATGCAACCTCTGGTGAATATATACGATTAACATGTGGAAACTTCGATTATCAAAACAATTCTTTCAAGTTAAACACATCTAAGGACAACCTGTTTTATTCGGGGCCTGTACGTGAAGAGTTTATAATGAAAAAAGGCGATATCATAACGCCTTTAACGGAACAAGCTATTGGCTTGCTTGGCTCTACTGCAATAATACCAGAAGACGATAAATATATTCAAAGTCAAGATATTGCAAAGATAATCTGTAACGAGGATTTATTGTGCCCTTCTTTTGCTTTCTATCTCATATCATCAGATGCAGTAAAGAAGCAACTTAGTGCCGCTGCACAACAAACAAAGATACGACATACCTCTCCCGACAAAATCAAGGATTGCACCGTATGGATTCCAGACTTGCCAACACAAGAGAAAATAGGTCGTATCTTATCTGATATTGATTCTAAAATCGCCCTTAATCGTGCGATAAATCAGAATTTAGCGACACCTGACCGTTCATCAGAAGTGGTAGGAGTTCGTCGCGCTGCTTAGTTATTGCTTTATTCTCCTTGTCATTGTGTAAACGTGTCAAGAAGTTTGATTCCATTGCTTTCTGAAAAGCAATAATAACACGATCTTCAACAGGGAAAGGAATTAAAATATTTTCTATATCTTCTTTGTTAAAACCTGCTTGTGCAGCTCGTAAACCAATAGTATTTATTTTATTGTAAAAAACATTAGACATAAGATATGTCCTTAGAAATTCTGTATATTCTTTCTTTTTAGGGGTTACTTTAGCAAGAGCCACATTATATGCCCCCTTCAATCCATAACAGATACGCCCTAAAGATGCTCCATATCGAGCAATCATAATATCTGTATCTGAGCATAATTTATTACTATTTCTTACAGGTATATAGGTAATATGCGAATCTGAATAATAATCACGTATTTGTACGAATCTAACATACCCTTCCTGCATTTGATAAATAAATTCTGATGCAGGAGGTTGGCTTCCACCTTCATAATCCATAATTTGTGACAAAGGGATAGCCTCCCAACCTTCAGGTATGTTTCTTTTCAACTTCTCATCCCACACCATTTTACCGCCACTTAATTTATACGGTTTTCCTTCCTCATTTGGGAAGTCAAACTGCACAAACCAGTAGTCATAGAGTTGCTTAGCAAGTGCTTCTAAATTCTGATTTATCGCAAGATTAAGAGCGATTTTGCGGTCGAGAGAAGAAAGTGTGCTTGCGATATTTTGTTGAATACTAAGGGAAGGTAGAGTGATGGATATTTTTTCAAACTCCGACTTTGAAAGAATAGGAGTCGTAGTGCTATTTGACATTTTTTGGAAAATGTCTTTCATCTGTGATAATCTGTAGTACAGATAAACAGGGTTACAAAAATCCTTGATATTTGTTATAGAATTAATTTGCTGATTTGTAGCACATTTCATATCTACAAATCCAACATTTCCCATATCAGAGCCAATACAACCGACCAAAACACTTGGACCTGATATAGTATTTGCTTTTATCGTTTCAAAACCTTTTATCGAAATAGTTCTTCCTGCCTTTTTTAACATAAAGGCATTATTCGTAATATCAGATGGGGTAATAAAGGGAATATTTCCTCCAAAATTACTTTCATCCAATGTAGATGGGGTTTTACCTGTTACGACATCCCCTATCTCCCCCAATTTATATTTCTTAAACTCCATATAGTTACGTATTATAAATATAGCACTCCTGGCTTTTGACAAAATTCTCAAATGATTTTGTCATTTCTAAAGAATCAAGAGCTATAGTTCGGTATTCTATATCATCAATATTATCCCAGACATATTCACTCTTATCCAAATTAACACGCGTTCCTTCTCCATAAGGCTTAGGGAGTAGCGATGACATACGCCATGCCACGTTTTCACTTCGTCCAAATAAAACATATTGCCCTGTTTTTCGGTTTCTCAATTGATATACACCAGGGCCAAAAGGAGCATATAGATACTCTTTTTTCTCAGGATTAGGGAATTGTAGCCATTCACTCCATCCTGTATCGTATAATGTTGCAAAATCATCCATAAATCAATTTTCTTTTGCAATGTCAGAGAGTTTATATTACATTTTCTACTCACTGATTGGAAAATGTTTCGTTCTCAACATTATCCTCTAAATCCTCTATTTCTGCAAGTGAGACTTGCAGAAATGGGAAATAAATTCTACATTTGACTATTTTGCGTTAAACACCAACTTTTCCAACTGCTGCATGATTTCATTCTCAAGTTTGTGGCTCTCTTCAAACTGAGCCTTGAGTGTAGATTGATAATCGGCAACGCGCTTATTGAATTCCTCCTCGGTAATATCCACATACTCAATCTTTATGTCGAAATACTGACCGGCAGAGAGACTGTAGTTCTTCTCCTTGATTTCATCGTAGGTAACGGCAACCGAGAAATCATCGATTGCTTCTTTATTCAAGAAGGTATTTACAATCTTATCCACCTCTTCATTAAGCAGACGGCGTTTCTGATTGTTTCCCTCCTTATATTCCTCACCAAGTTTTGAGGCATCAATAAGAATCACCTTGTCTGATTTTGCCGACTTGTCAAAGAAGATAACCGAGACGTTAGTACCAGTTGTTGCAAATACATTACTTGGCATGGATATACAGCCATATACCCAACGCTCATCAACTATACGCTGTAGCACTTTCTTCTCAACACCGCTCTTTGCCGTGATAAAGCCTGTAGGAATAACCACGGCTGCCTTTCCTGTTGGCTTCAATGAGTTTAGCACATGCTGTAGGAAGCAGGTGTAAATAGCCATTTTAGGCTTGTTCGGGTCAACCTTAGTGACTGCATTAGGTACTCCTGCCCAGAAACGTATTGAGTCAGAAGCCAATGTGTCACGGTATTCTGGGAAGTCGAGCTTGAAAGGAGGATTGCTGACAATGAAGTCAAATTTCTTCAGCGTTCCATTAGTTTCCTTGTGTGATGGCTCGGTAAGTGTATTGCCCTGTACCACATTAGGCAATGATGCAGAAAGGTTGTTCAGGATAAGATTCAGTCGTAGCATCTCACTTGACTTCTCTGAAATATCCTGACTGTAGATAGAACAGCGGTCTTCGCCTACTTGATGGGCAAGAGCCATGAGCAGCGTACCAGTACCTGCCGACGGATCGTAGCAGGTTATGCCACGAAGGTCGCTATTGTTACCTACCAACAGACGAGCCATCACCTGCGCAATGGCACGAGGGGTATAGTATTCTGCATACTTACCGCCACCTGCATTGTTGAATCCCTTTAGCAGATATTCAAAAATGCCTGAGAAGAAATCATATTTTTCGTCAAAAACATCCTCGAAATTGAATGATGCCACGTTACGCATCAGGGATTTTGCAAATTCATCACGCTTCTGGGTATCGGTCACGTATGTTGTAATAGTGCTGAAAATGTTCACCTTGCTTTTGCCTGATGTAGTAACCGAGAAAGTCTCGGCATTTACGTTGGCTATGTCAATGAGCGTGGCATCAAGCATCGTTGAAAAGTCGCCCTTTGTGGCTGAGTTATACAGATGCGACAACGTATGTTCTGGCTTTAGGCGTGGTACGGAAGCTGGGAGATAGCTGAACAGGTCTTCTACTTCCTCTTCTGTAAACTTATCGTATTCTGCATCCCATTTCTCTGCTTTTGAAAGGCGATCGCCATAAATCTGATCACGTTTTGCCTCATAGCCAAACTTGTCATTGAAAAACTTGTAGAGGAACATTTCCGTTACTATCTTGTATTCACTTCCTGTTCCTGCCAAACCGAATGCACCTGTTGTACTCTTCAAAGAGTCGATAAGGGCAATCGTTGCTTCTGTTATGTTGATTTTTCCCATGTCTATGTGTAATTATACTGTCCGAGATATTCGGATGTAATCAAATTGTTTATATACTTGCGGTCTTGCAAATCGGCTCTGATATTCATACCTATCAGTTCCTTGCCTACAATGGCAAGAATGTCGCGCTTGAAGGCTTCCTCGTTGTTCAGTATGTTGATGTTGAGGAACAGCATATTGTCAATGTCTGCCTTCATCTTTGCCAGATTCTCCGCTATCTCATATTCATATGCGGAGATGATAGGGCGCTCACGGTGTTGATTGGTTTCTTCCAAACGTTTATGAATACGCACAAACCTTTCATCGCCCTTGTATTTCTTCTTCAGCGTATTGTTGCGTCGGTTTATCTCACGAATCTTCTTCATCACCTCATCCATATAGGCAATGCTCTCTTTTGCCTCGTTGGTGCTTTGAGGCACGAAGCCTTTCTTTCGGAAGTATTCGCGGAACTCATCTGCCAACACAACAAATTTTTCCTCTTTCTGGTCGAAATTAGCTTCAAACTCTGCCTGTACACGTTCACAACGCTCCTTGATGTCATTGACTATGATGCGCAGTTCTTCAGGAATGCCTTTCTTGAACTCGAATGTCAGTTCCGACAAAGCCACATTGATTATGCCTGAGACATCAGCCTTGTGTTCGGTATTTTCAAGCAGATTGATACGCTCAATGCGATGTGTAACCTCTGTAATCAATGTAGGAATGGCACCAAGTGGCAGTTTCTTCAGCTTCTCCTTTGTTTCCTCGTCACCGAATGAACGCACTTGATTTATCATTGCCTTGGCTTCTTGCAGGGTGTTACGCAGTTCGTAGAGGCTGTCCTTGTTCTCCACCTCGTCAATTTCCTTGCGGAACTCTTCCAGATTATCGGTTGTGAAGTTGAAAAGCAGACTCTTGACGTGCTGTATTTTCTCCATCACCTCATCCTTGTCAACCAACACGACCTCACCTATGGTTTGTTCTTCTGGCGTTTCTACATCTGATGTACGATTCAATTCCCGCAGGTAGCGGTCGTTTGTCGCATCGAAGTTTTCCTTGATGTTCACAAAGTCCACCACATAGCCGTATCTGAAATCCTTATACGGACGGTTTACACGTGTCAATGCCTGTAAGAGGTCGTGACCGTCAAGCGAGCGTCCAAGATATAGTTTCTTCAGACGTGGTGCATCAAATCCTGTCAGGAGCATCTTGTTCACAATCAGGACATCCACATCCATCAGTTTCTTAAAACCGTCAATATATTCCTTGCGTTCCATCTTGTCACCTTCGTCGTGAAGTATGAGCGATGCCGTCAAAGGCTTATGGCCGTATGGCTTGGCCATAGGTTCAGCAGCCAGCATAAGCTCATCGTGATGCAAAGCGGACATTTCCGCATTCTTGAAACGCTCCTGCCAAAGACGATACAATTCTCGTGCTTGCGGATTAGTCTTGCAGACAATCATGGCACCGACAGTGTCGTCTGCCTGTTCCATACGGAAACGGCGAAAATCGGTAATGATATAATCCAACAGGGCATTCAAATAGCTTTCATGCTCAATGATTTTATTGCGGTCAATATCACTTTTCCTGACTTCTACGCCTCCTGCCAGTTCGTCAAGAATGCTTTCTATCTTCTCTTTATAGATGGTCTCTACAGGTTCTCGCATCAATTTGCGCGTATAGCCATCGGCAATTGACTTGTCGTAGTAGTATGTGTGGATATACTTGCCAAACACGCGCCATGACTCACGTTCTTCCTTCAGAAGCGGTGTTCCTGTCAATGCAATCTTAACGGCATCCTTGTCAGCTTCAAGCAGATTGGCAAGGAAACTGCCTTGTGGGTTATAGCCACGGTGTGCTTCGTCGATGAAGAAGATGCGTTGCAAGTGGGTATTGTAGTTGCCGTCTATCTGCACCTTTTTCCTGTCTTCCTTGAATTTCTGGATGTTGACAACCATTATTTCAAGCTTACCGTCGCTATTCTCTGTAATAGCAGTGTTGCTGATATCATTCATCAGTTCGTCACGGCTCTTGGCATTGCGCACTACAAGACCTCTGGCTGCAAACTCGTCTGTTGCCTGTTCCATAAGGTCAATACGGTCAACGATGAAATAGAATTTGGCAATGGTGTTCTTTTTGGCGAAGTAATCCGTCAGGCTTCTGACAGAGTAGTAGGAGAGGGCAGTCTTTCCACTTCCCTGCGTATGCCATATTATACCGCTCTTTACGCCCTTGTCAAGTGTCTTGCGTATGGCTTGCGAAGCAAATAATTGCTGATAGCGCATGATATGCTTCTGCAATTCTGTGCCCTGTGTACCGTCTTCCAAGTCAATCTTCCTTTCTACGTATGCAATGCCATAGCGGAGGAGGAACAGAAATCTCTCCTTGCTAAGCATTGATGTGAGAATGCGATTGGTAGGAGTGTCAACACGTTTGTTAGTGTGATATTCCTCAAGATTCTTTATCACAACACAGTTGCGATGCTTCAATACCTTGTTCTCTGTATCTTCTGACAGTTCTGTATATGGATAGTCGCTGACGAAATGCTTGTCTTCTTCACGGAACACGTTGAAGAATGCCTTCCCTTTAGCCGTGCAACAGTAGAAGGCACCTTGTATTGGCACTCGATTCTCGTTGTCGTACTCCTGATTATTGGAGAAAATCATCAGCTGCGTGAGATTGAAGAAACGACGGAAACAGTTCTTGCTCATGCGCTTATTGATGCGTTCACGCTCTGCCAGTATTCCTTCGTGGTTATTCGGCTTCTTAACCTCGATGAAGGCAAGTGGTAATCCATTCACGAAGCATGTAATGTCAGGACGGAAGTTTTCATCTGTCTCTTTGTTCTCACATGGCAACTCCGTGGTTACATGCCATCGGTTGTTATCTGGATTGTCAAAGTCAACCAACTTAATTCCGCTGTTTGATGAAAGCAGATTGTAGAATTCCCTTCCCAAATCGTCATTGTTGGTGATAGAGACGATTTTAGATAAGAGGATAGATACCTCGGCACTTGATAAGCCTGGATTTAATCTCTTGAGCGATTCCAAAAACACATCTACGATGATGTTGGTTTGCGTATCAAGGACATCGATATTGTCAAGATAGGTGTACCCAAGCTTGCACAAATGAAGTGCAGCAGGTACTTGTACACGGGTATTCTCGTTGAAATTTGACATACGCTCCTCTTTTGGTCATTTGCAGATTTAGGTCATTTGCCAAGAATGTGAGCACGATTATTCGTCGTGAACACATTGCACGAATGCAAAGTTAATAAAAAACGGCAAATAAAAGAAAAAAATAAGGTGAAGAAGTCGTTTTTCCTCTCATTTTTACTTCAAAACGATTTTGTCACCTCCCTTTTCCTTCGTTTTTTGAAATAATCCGCACGATGCTTCTTCTTGCTGCCCTTCCTTATTCCGGCTAGGCTATAGACCTTGTACCACGCGAACTTGCGCATCTTGTCTGTCACCTTCGGATTGACAACACCGCCCTCGTTGTGGATATAGGCATACTCCACATCGTTGATGATTGTCACCTCTCCCGGTCGAGGGTGCGAAGTGATTGAGCGCATGATGTGGTCGCGCCTTGAGGTCAAAGGGGTGTACTTCCCCTCAGCTCCCCTCCCCGATTGCTGACGTATGGTTGTCTGCCAAGGTTCGAGGCTTGAATCTACGAAACCGCCCTTCCTAAAGTTGTCGGTGAAGTGGTTCTTCGCTATGATGCCGACCTTGCGAGGGAGGTTGATTTGTACCTCTCTTTGCACCTTTTTTGCCAATTCAGCAAAGATTTTGTCTATATTTTGCGCATTTGCCATAGAAATATTTCCATATTTGAAAAAAAAAATTGTATATTTGTAATAAAAAAGCGTTATGGAACAGTCAGAAATCATCAAGAACTTTAAGTTCTATCACAATGAGAGTGAATGTCCTTATCAGGATAAGACACCAGAGGCTAATCTCTGGAAGGCAGAGTCGCGGTTTAACGAAATAGTATCGACACCACGCAGGATACCGAGTCAGGTTGAGCGTTTGGAGACCTTCAAAGACCTTATTGATAAGCGACTAAAGACTGATGCCCAAAGAGTGGTATATATTTATATTCTTCTTTGGCTAGACAGGAATCATTGCTATTCCGAATCCACTAAGGAGTTATGGATTAAAGCATGATAACTTCCTTAGAGCCGTCACTCATGCAAGGTTAAGGTGAGTTCGACGAAAACAAACCGCTTGCTACAAGAAGAAATTAATGCGACATTAATGTGTCATTTGTGATCATTAATGTAGGTTCGCAGAGCGAAAACATATAATTACCCATTAATATCACATTAATTTCGCATTAATTTTCTGTAAAGTACAAGCATCGGAGATGCATCCATGGAATTCGTCGAACTGACGTAAGGTTAAGGTGTTAAGGTTTCTATGAAAGACATATTCAACCGTTCTTTTCTGTGAAATCACAAAAAAGTCATGTCCGCGCGAACATGACTTTTTTTCTTGTTGCTTTTGTGTCTGTCTAAAAAAGAAAATACCCACAATAATGATATTTTTGGCTTGTAGAACAGAAAATATCCTATATATTTGGAGCATTCAAAATTTTTCATTTCACCACCACCCACACGCTTTCCCCATAGTCAAAGGCCTCCTCTATCAGTTTGTAGAGCTTCTTGAAGGTGATGCGTGAATCCGTGAGCCTGCCGATGACCGTAGCCTTGTCACGGCTCGTGTCATCATCAGAGGGAGGTACTGCCTTGCCCACCAGTATGCAGCCACGACTATGTTTCTCCGCCGTGTTGCCCGTGTGCAGCATGATACCCGTGAAATGAGGCACGTTCTCAAGATACGGCATCTTACGCTTGAAAGTCCTGCTGTATCGCAGCGTCACCCTGTACCGTCCGCACGGAATGGCGGTCTTGCCAGCCACCTTCTCCTCCTTGCTCCAGTCGATGGCGTGAGGTTCAAGCGTGTCGCAGAAGTATTTACTCACAAGATACTCAGGATTGTTCTCTGTCCTGATCTGAAGGGCACCCAGAGTAAAGGTGCCCTTGAAGTATATTCGTTTCAAAGTTATTATCATAAATCTACGGCCCCTCACCCGTCACTTCGTGACACCCTCTCCCGTAGGGCGAGGGAAAAGTTACCCTTTATCGCTTACATGAGGGTGAGAGGTATGTTAATTGTTAATTATTCGCTAAAGCTCATCAAGCTTCGCAAGTGTTAATTGCTAATTGCAAATGTCCCTATCTAACCTAACGGTTATATGTTAGATAGACCCTCTAAATCTCCCTGCATAGGGAGACTTTTGGGGCGCTCCGGCTCTTCCCCTATGCAGGGGAAGCGGGGAAAGGGTCTGTTTATATCTTCTGATACACTCCTTTCTCCAGTCGCTTCAGTTTATTGCTTTTCACATAGCGAGAGAGGAGCATGAAGCAATCCGCACTCTGACCGGCAAGCACCCTTACCTCGCTCATCTGCTTAACGGTGAATATGTTAGGGAGCTTGTCGAGCAAAGGCTCTGCTGTCTTGCGCAGATTCTGATGACTGCCCATCATCTCCTTCGCCTCCTCAAGATTCTTCTGAACGCAATGCCCGAAAATCCAGCAGAGGTTATAGAAAGTGATATCGCCCACCCATTTGATGAACTCTAGCAGTTCCTTCGACTCATGGCCTTCAAGTGCCACGTAGGGAATGGCGGCACGCATCATGTGCTCACCGATTCTTGCCGAAAGGTCTGCCTCCGCCTCAGTCAGTTCACCGTTGTTATAGCGTTCCTCAAGCGCATCATACCATTTCTCTATCACCTTGCGCGTCTGCGGAAGTTCGAGCGTCACGGTACTGTCGCCAAGCGCCAGATCCTGTGTGTAGAGTTTCACGAGAATCTGCTGAAGCTCTGCCTTCTCATCGTCGGTCAGTCGGTTGCCCACAGGCGGACGGAACGTGCGCTTTCCGCGAGGCATCACCACAGGGATGAAGCGTTGCATCATGCCGTTCTCCGCATTCCTACCGCTCAGTATGCCGCCAACAATCGAGTTCACCGTGCCGCATATCACCACCGCCAACCGCATCTGTACCATTGTGTTACAGGTTGAATCCGACAGATAGAACTGCGTATGCACCTCACCGCTCCATCCCTTGCGAAACAGCAGCGACAACATCTTCTGCGAAGTCCCACCACCAGTTCCGAATCCGTCAGCCTCCGAGAAATGCCCGAGCAGCATTCCCTCATTGCCGAGGTTCGTCTGTAGTTCGAGGATGGAGGAGAAAGAAGTCGTCTCAAACAGACGGAGCTTCGGATGATACTTCGGCGGTTTCTCCTTCGCGTTCGCCTTCTTCTCGCGCTCCTCAAGGTTCGCCTTCACCTTCTCAAACTCCTTGTAGTCGCTTGCCTGAAGCGTGTTCTCCACCATGAGCTTATGTAGCGCCGTGGCATTGCCTTTGCCCGAACCTGATGCACCTATCACCGCCACAAAGTCCTGAGCGCCAATTACATTGCCGTTGATGTACTCACCGCGATAGTGACTTGCATGAGCCGCCATCTCTGGTATGCTTGCCAGCAGGATCATCGGCGTGAAGCGAGGGGCGAAATGCTTGACGAGCAGTTGATGCACACGTGTCAGCTTCTTCGGAGGCTCAGGCGGATTATATCCCTCCGTGTCAAGTTCATCCTTGGCATCTTCCTTACCCTTGTCGCGTGCCATTTCCTGCGCCTTGGCGTTAATCTCCCTCACCGCCTGCGACATATAAGCCGTATTATAATTGTCATAGAAATAATTGATTAGTGCCTTGCAGTCGTCATATTGCGAGTAGTTAGGCAGTTTCTCAGCCACCACCGCAAACGCCTGTTCACGGCTCATAAGTTTGGCAAGACCAGCGGAAAGCACCGACATAAGGTTCTTGTGCCAATTATGTTCTCCGAACACATCAAGAGCATCGGGGTTCAAGCCAGCTTCCTTCACACACAAATCGAAGGCGATGAGGTTGGATTTTTCCGGGACCCCCTGCCCCCCGAGGGGGTATTCTTTTGATACACTTTTCTGCTCAAGGGGAACCATTGATTTTCCCCTTACGGTTTCATGTCTATAAACACGCTCCCCCTCGGGGGGTAGGGGGGTCTCCCTTCTGCTAAACAATCCCTCTGCAATGTAGAGAATGTCGGCAGAAGTAGGTGTGAAGAACACTCTGGTAATGTCTTTTGCTGCTTCGTCAAAAGGCACTCCCAACACATCAGACACTCTTTTGAGGTTTCCTTCTTGGTCAAGGGAAACGTCACGTCTGAACACAATATGCAAGCCTTTAGTCGCTGAACGCTCGCACAGCAGGAGTCCAATCTCTTCCTTTTTATCGAGGATATTTTTACTAATGTTGAGTATCTCATCTTGAATCCATTTTTCTTGGGTTACACCTTCGGGGAGTTGTTCCGGAACGCATAAGTCAATATCCATGCCCACGCTATCAGCCGGCTTTGTAGTGCCTTTCAGCGTTCCGTCCTCATTCGGATAGCATGAGTAGTTGAACTGCTCAAGAATCGTTTTATAACTCTTCTGTTCTCCGCTCCGTGTTGTGAATGTCTCGCCATTACGAGCCTTTTCCGCGCATTTCCTGTTGAAATCCGCATCACGAAGTTTGTAATACTCCGCTCTTGTCTTTATCGGGATGCAAACTTTTTTCCCATCCCTCAATATTATTCTATTTACTGCCATTTTTCTGTTTTTTATCAAGAATTAGTTGCTTTCGCTTTTAACTGTTGCTTTCGCCATTTAGAAAAACAAATTAAAACAAAAGAAAACAAAGTAAAACATTTTGTTTATTGTTGTTTTGTTTTTATATGTTTTTATTGGTTTTATCCTGTTTTTTTAGATGGCGAAAGCAAATCCCATCACCACTCCCCTCACACGCGAGTAAGTGTATCTACTCCCCCTGGAGGGGGTGAGGGGGGTGGAGCCTTCCCTTTGGGAAGGACGGGTTAGGTCGTTATCTTCCATCCGTTAAGGCTCTGCGCGTATGCCTTTCTGCCATCACGGGTATTGAACGAGCGCACACTTGCCGTCCACGAAGCCGTAACGATGTCATCCTGCCTGATGTCTGCGAGCATCGCCACCTTCTCACCGCTGAACCGTATGAGGTAGCGGTCAGGATATTGCACATTCTGCACTTCTTCCAGAAACACCTCCTGTGATTTCCACTCGCCACGCTCAGAGCAACCGCTCTGCATCGCAAGTATTTCTATTACTTTGAATCTTCTCTGTTCCATTTTTTTCTGTTTTTTATTAAGAATTAGTTGCTTTCGCTTTTTAACTGACAATAATTACCAATCTGCGCAATCTTAATCCATAAATACAGTCTTATCAAAATGAAAATTATTGGTAAAAGATTGGTAAGATTGGTAATTTTTGTCAGTTCAGCAACGAAGTTGCGTTAGAATGAGCGGTGAGGGTTAGGCTCTTATCTTCTTCGTAATAAACTCCTTTCCCTTCTCCGTCCACACGAGGTACGAACTGCTCCATGTCACGTTGCCGAAGATATCCTCACCGTGTGCTGTCCTGTACGCCTCGAAGCCGTTCTTCAGGTAAGGAGCATAGAGCATCAGCGGACCGCTCGGACTGCGGTATATCACACCCAACTCATGCAGCCTCCGAGTAAGCTCCAGAACAGTCATCGACAATCCCTTCGCCACCTGCGTCATCGTGTAGCACGAAGGTGACAGCAGCACCTTCTCCGCATACTCCGCCTTCGGACGCAACTGCTCAATCGTGCGGTTCATTATGTCGATAGCCTTGCACAGAATTGTCTTCTCATCATCCGCGCTGCTCACCGGAATGTAACCGCCCGTCTGCCTTATCTGCGGAAGCACCTCCTCAAACACCCAGTCCTGAAACTGCTCCGCTTCAGCCTTGCGACTCTGAAAGATGCAACGATAGAGATTTGGCTCGTCAACGTAGCTCAACTTCTGGGCAACCACCGTTCCGTATTGGTTCTTGATAGGGGTCTCGATAGTAACGACCCCCCTCCCAGATAGTCTTCTTTTGAGGTCACTTGGATTACCGATAGCCAACGCCTTACATACATCGGAAAGGCAAAACAGCTCTTTGTCATCTGCCATACAGATTCGGATTTCACCGAACTGCTCATGTCTGAAAGTCTTTATTGTTTTCATTTTTAATTATCAATTATTAATTTTTAATTATCAATTAGCGAATGCTTCCGCTTGGGCCCATAAACGAAAAGCACCCGCAACCAGATTTTCCATCCGATTGCGAGTGCAAAGTTACGCACATAAATTCGATAACAGCCTTGTTTTCAGTTAGCTATCTACTACATTCTACTAACTTCTACTACTTTCTACCCATTTCTACCACACAATGTTTTCAGACACGAAAAATCCCCTTCACAGATGTCTTTCTTGCATCTATGAAGGGGCTCTTAACTCTAACCTCTCAACCCTAAACTTTACCCCTACTTCCGATAATACTTCGAAAAATTCTTGTATGTAAATCCTTCCTTGTCTTCCCCAGGCATACCCATGCGCCTCAGTTCCTTCAATGCGGAAACAGGTTCTATCGGCAAGAGAATCCGTGAAACTTCTGCCATTTGGTTAAGATACAAACAGATATTCGGAATGGTGTTGCAGCGAACAAGGTTCTCTATCTCCCTGTGTATCTGTATTCTCTCCCTGTCATTTGTCACCGAGGGATGGATGAAATGACAGAGTTCAATATCCTCCATATCCGTGACGTCGGTGCTATCCGTGGAGGTGGAAGGCATAGTATCAGCTTCACCGCCATGATACACATTCTGCACCCCGATGCCACCGCTCTCTATGGTGCCAAACTCATTCTCCACCACCTTAACGGCAACAACATCGCCCTTGAAATCCTTCAGGTTAAGGTTTTCCGTGGCTGTCTTTATCAGTTCCTTTATGTCGATGTCCATAATGATTTAATTTGTCTATTTACAACTTATTTACTTTTTTCCATTCTGCTATTGATTGACAATAAATAGTAAATAGTAAATCTGTAAATAGTAAATAATTTAGCCTACATGTTTCTCTACGCCCTTACCGCCTGCCTCCACATTCAGGATCTCATTCTCCACATGCTTCACGGCGGTGTATTCGTTGAATGTTGGTCGTGAGGCTATTTCCTTCATCGCGTCCGTCTGCTCCCTCAGAAGCGCGTCACGCTCGCCAAACCTTGCCGTCATGCCGTCAACAACCTCCTTCACCTTCGGTGGGAGTGAGGGCGCATGGCGATAGATGAATGTCTGTAACACTCTTACCTCATCGTAGGTTGGGAGCGTCTGCGAATAGTTCACCATCTCACCGATGAAACGCAGTTCCTCCTGCTGCATCACGTGCTCAACACCTGCCAATCCCGCCATAGGCAAGCCGAGCCATGCACGCAGTTGCCGACGTATTATCATGGCAGCGAGAATCCTGCGCCACTTGCATTCGGGCACCATTGCGTAGTATGAGCGTGTCATGAGCAGAATCTCATCCTCTGTCTCCGGATTGGCAATAGTGGGTATTTCTGATAGTTGTTTCTCTATCTCCATCAGCCATCCGGTCAGTTCCATCTTGCTTGCCTCGCGCACGTCGGTGCCCTTCTCATGCCGCCACTGACGCACCACGTCCGAAGCTTCTTCCGAGTTCTGCACCTCCGGCCACCACTCATCCCTGCGTTCCTGTTCCCTGCGTCCGTTGCACATACCCGTAAGCAGATGGTCGAGTTCCTCTGCCATGTCGTGCATATTGGGAACAGCCTCCAGTCGGCTTATCACATCCTCTATGCCGCGCCGTGCCTCGCACCACAGGGCATGTCGGCCGTGCCTTACTATTATCTCGCAGTATTGCTGAATCTCATCAGCATCAAGAGCATCCATATCCTCAAGCATCATCAGGGCATCCTGAAGCATCCTTTCATTCTCCGACAGCTCCATGGCTGGCACGTTGATGTTCCACTGAGCCCAACGGTCAACCATAGGCAACCGTTCAGGCTCATGCGTCAGCACCACCTCAACCATGAAATAGCCGTTGTCTGCCACCACGACCTCACATACCCTCGCCTTGAAATATGACTTGCCACTTGCCTCTATTGCTGCGTGAGCCACCGACTTATATTCCTCCTTATCCCTCACATAGCCGCACTTCTGGCTAATCCATCTCACCACGAACGCATCATCATCAAACATGTTGCCCCTCTCCCTCGAAACAGAGACGAGAGGCTTCTTCTCATCCAATCTGGACAAGAAGTCAATGGTGCGCTGTTTCTCTTCCTCGCTCATGGGCATATCCCTTTTATGAGCAGGATTCACGGCAAACTGCACCCCCGCAATCTTTATGTGCTTGATAATCTTTGTCATGGCTAATTTTAGTAGAAAAAGCCTTGGTTTAGTTTCTGCAAAAGTACTCAATATTCCCGACAATTCCAAATTTTCCATGATGTTTTTTGACAACATTTCCCTACCTAACATATCACATGTTATGTTAGGTAGGGGGGAGGGAGAGGAAAAATGTCACCTAACTTCAAAATAATAATATAATTATTAATAATTATATTATTATTTTGGCAAAAAATGAATACCCCCCACACCTCCACCTAACATAACGTGTTATATGTTAGGTAGGCAGTTGAGGATTTTCTTTTTCCGAAAATATTTCTCTGAATATCAGCATCTTACGCGCTTAGCACGAATTTTTTTTTCGACCTAACATTAATTTTTTCGCATTTCCCTTGCAGTTCCGAAAAATGTTGTAGTACCTTTGCATTCAGAAACGGAAGACACACGGCCTCTCCCCCCGCTTTACACATACTCCGATATTATCAACATCGGACTTCCCCCGTAGAGAGGGAGCCGGAAGGCACACGGCAACTCCGTTGTGATTCCGTTGTAAATCCGTTGTAAATCCGCTCCCTATATCGGAGATATAGCAATTTCTTATTTCACTAAATATTAACTTTTAAAACTTTTATTTGACTATGGGAATTTTAAATGGTATCATCAGTAAGATTAACGGCTCAGCCGGCAACCTTACATTCAAGAGCCTTAACGGCCAGACTGTTATCAGCGAGAAGGTGACGCACATCCGCAACCCTCGCACCAATGCGCAGATGCAGACTCGCACAAAGTGGGGCAACATCATCGCGATGTACAAAGGCATCCGTCCGCTGCTCAACTATGGCTTTGAGAACAAGCCTAAGAACCTCTCGGACTACAACATGTTCGTGAAGGTGAACATGCAGCGCACGCCTATCTACCTCACCAAACAGGCTGTTGCAGGTGGTGCTTGCATCGCTACTGCCTATCAGATTTCACAGGGTTCGCTCCCTGCAATCGTGGTCTCTGGCTCTGGTCAGAACGGCAAGACAGACATTCGTCTGGGTGGTCTCACAATCGGTTCAAACACTACCGTTGCCGACTTCTCCGCAGCAGTCGTGAACAACAACCCCGACTACAAGTATGGCGATCAGATCTCTTTCTTCCTCGTCAAGCAGCTTGTCAACGCGAACACCGAGATTCCTTACTGTCAGTTCTCAGCAGCAAAGGTCATCCTCGATGCAGCAAATGAGGACAAGCTCGCCGACGTGACAGGCGGCTCTACAGGCTTCAAGGCTGTTGATGGCAACCTCGGCCACTCAGGCAGCGATGGCGATTGCGCCTACACTTGGGTTCACACTCGCAAGGCCGATGGCAAGACCCTCGTCAGCTCTCAGGACCTTCTTGTAGCCAACTCTAAGGAGTCTGACTATCAGGGCGACAATGCCTACACCCTCTCAAAGAGCAGCTACGGCTCTGGCATAGAGTCCTTCCTCGTGCCTGACGGCAACGCAACAGGCTCAACCTCCGGCGGTGAAAGCGGAGGCGGTGGCGAAGGTGGAGGCGGTGGTCTCTAAACTAACCTTACGCACCTTGCGGTGCTAAACTGACAATAATTACCAATCTTACCAATCTTCTCAATCTTTAAACTTTTATCAAGAATTAGAGAATTAGAGATTTTTTTCTTTGAATTTATAAGAATTTGAGAAAGGTCGCTTGCGCTCCTGTAATCACGCCCATTCTAAATGCTACGCAAGTAGCAAAAATTCTCTCTTTCGCGTTAATTCAAAATTCTCAAATTCTCTAATTCTTGAAAATAAAATTATTGGAATAAGATTGCGCAGATTGGTAATTTTTGTCAGTTAAAAAGCGAAAGCAACTCATTTGCGATAGGCATGTTAATTGTTCGCAAGCTCACCAAGCTGCGCAAGTTCTTCGCTGAAGCTCATCAAGCTAAAGCAAGTTTTTAATTATTAATTGTTAATTGGACTTATGAAAAACGAAACTTGGAAATTCATTCTTCAGACTTTGGCGGCAATCCTTACCGCTATAGCGACAACCCTCGGAGTGACCAGTTGTTTAGGTGTATAATTAGAAAGGCTCTTGCTATCACAGCAGGAGCCTTTTGGGCTTCATAGTTCTTCTTTTTTTTACAAACACACTTATTTTTCTTACTGAAAATTTGCACATTTAAGAGATTATTGTTATTTTTGCAGCAGAATGCACCGCGAAAGGTGCATATTGGCGTGTCACTTGCACTTTTTGTGGTGCATTTGTAAATTTAAGAACTATGATAGATTCATCACTTCAAAGGTATATGAAGGAGCAGTTGGCTCTTGTCACACTCGATTTCAAACGTTATATGTACGATAAGATTGAGTGGGATTTAAGGTTGGTTGGACTTGTCGGGCCTCGTGGCATAGGCAAGTCAACGATGGTGTTGCAACATATCCGTGAGAATGCTAACGAGAAATCGCTATATGTATCAGCCGACCATAGTTATTTTTCCAACCACACATTGATATCCCTTGCCGATGATTTTGTCGTGGAGGGAGGTGAACACCTTTATATTGACGAGGTGCACAAGTATCAAGGATGGTCAACAGAACTTAAACAGATATATGACACTCACCCTCGTCTCAAAGTGATGTTTACGGGTTCATCGGTTCTTGATATTTTATCAGGTGAGGCGGATTTAAGCAGGAGAGTTGTAAGATATATGATGCAGGGATTGTCCTTCAGGGAATATCTTGAGATGTTCCATAATATTATTGCGCCAAAAGTGACTCTGGAGCATATTGTGAGTGGCGAAGATATTACTATTGAAGGCTTAGAACATCCCCTTCCAACTTTCCGTGATTACCTTCTTAGCGGTTACTATCCTTTTTCCAAGGAGGGGGCGTTCTTTTCACGTCTCGATCAGGTGATAACCCAGACGACAGAATATGACATACCTAAATTTGCAAATATGTCGTTTGCCACAGGTAGAAAGCTGCACAAGATGCTGATTATATTATCAGAGACCGTTCCTTTCAAACCTGAATATACCAGTATAGCTAACGCTATTAAAGTAAGTAGGAATGATGTCCCTGACTATTTACTTTACTTGGAAAAAGCTCAGATGATAGGACAACTCAGAGACGAAACTGGTGGGATGCGAGGATTGGGTAAGATTGAAAAAGTGTATCTGGACAATACCAACATCATGGCTGCTCTTGTGGGCAACAATTCAGACATTGGCACCATTCGTGAGACATTCTTTTACAACCAAACCAGAGTCACTACGGATGTCATATCATCCAAGGATTCTGATTTCTGCATAGGGAAATATACCTTTGAAGTTGGCGGTAAAGGTAAGAAACGCAAGCAGATAGCAGACATCCCTAATGGCTATATCGTAAAAGATGACATAGAATATCCAACTACTGGCATCATACCGCTTTGGTATTTTGGATTAATGTATTAATCCCTAAATCTCTAACCTCTAACCTTTACCCCTATGCAGGGGAAGTGAGGGGACTTTTGTGAAATTTTCTCGCTGATAAATCAAAAAAACAGGAATATCCATGTGATTATCGCTGTGGCTCATCAAGCTATGGCAAGTGAAAGTTGAAAATGGAAAATTATTTATAACGCGAAAACAGCACCTTGCGGTGCTTGAACTGACAATAATTTTTCGCTAAGGCTCAACAAGTAAAGTTCCCAATCTTCCCAATCTTAATCCAATAAAAAATTAGATGATATTTATGGAAGAAGATTGGTAAGATTGGTAATTTTTGTCAGTTAAAAAGCAACTTGTTGCTTGTGCAAAGCCAAAAACTGCTCATTTTGTGTTAAAAATAGAATAAATTTTACAACTGGCAGTTGTTTTCTCGGAATTTATTATTAATTTTGCAGCAGAAAAAACGCATACTTATGAAGTTTGATAGAATCCTTGATAATAATTCGCTTTGGGCTGTTCGCAATTATCTTCTTGATGGTGGTGCTATTGATGCTGACGGATTCATG
>CAMJKP010000053.1 GCA_946406435.1 uncultured Prevotellaceae bacterium
CCTCAAATCCTTTTTAAACGGAGTTTTCATCACATCATCGATGCGACCACTTTTTACTTAATTGAAAATTGAAAATGGGAAATTGACAAATTCCTCCATTCAATTTTCAATTTTCCATTTTCAATTTCAATGTATTCGTCCAAGGAAAATATAAACATACTAACCTCTCTGCTTATCGACTACGGAGTTGAGCACATCGTTGTGTGCCCCGGCAGTCGTAACGCTCCTATTGTACACAATTTCAACGAATCGCCTAAATTCATCTGTCATCCTGTGACTGATGAACGCTCTGCAGCTTTTGTTGCTTTAGGCATAGCAAATCAGACAGGCGAAATGGTTGCTGTCTGCGTGACTTCCGGTTCTGCCCTTCTCAACACCCTCCCTGGTGCAGCCGAGGCATCTTATCAGAATCGCGGAATTATCGTCATTTCTGCCGACAGACCACAGGCTTGGATTGGTCAGCTTGACGGCCAGACCATGCCACAGCCAAACGCATTAGGCTCTTTTGTTGAGAAAAGCGTAAACCTACCGGAATGTAAGGACGAAATAGAACAATGGCATTGCCGCAGACTTGTTTGCGAAGCCATCCTCACGTTGATGACAACAAAGAGGTCTGTACATATCAACGTACCTATATCCGAACCTCTCTTTGATTTCTCAACAAAGGAACTTCCTAAACTTCAGGGCATATACCCACTTCGCTGGAATGACGAAATAGAAAGGAAATTCTTCCTCGATTTGCTTTCACGCTCACAACGCCCTATGTTCGTCATAGGCCAGAGCCAACGCTATGATATACCGAGTAAGGCAATAGAGAAACTACGCGAAGGCATAACAATCCTTTCAGAACCTCTCTCTTGCGATGATCCTTCACCAAGTCTCGATGACACTTTTGCAAAGATAGGCTCTGACACGGAAGAATATAAGCCTGATTTCCTTTTATATATTGGCAGTACGACTATCAGCAAGCGTCTGCGACAGTTCATGCGAACTATTGACAACTGCACAATAGTGATGCTCAACGAGCGAATGCAGATTGAGGATATCACCCAACACGCAAGCTATATACTTCAGGGTTCTGCCACAACCGTTCTTGAAGACTTATCTTCAATACTAAAATTAGAGAAGAACGCCTTTGGCATGAACTGGGACAGACTTCTATCTTCTGTCAGGGAAGATGCAAAGAAACAGCCTGGCAAGATTACTGAACAAGCCGTTCAGGAACTGGAGAGACGCATGACGAAGGAGTCTGATGTGTATTATGCGAACTCTACCGCCATACGTCTTGCAGCACGTTATGCCAATCATTATGTATTCTGTAACCGAGGTCTCAACGGTATAGAAGGTTCGCTCTCCACAGCCGTAGGTGCTTCTCTCGTAAGCGAAGGAAATGTGTATTGCGTTATAGGAGATCTCAGTTTCTTCTATGACCAGAACGCTCTCTGGAACATGCACCTGAAACCAAATCTCCGCATACTTCTCCTAAATAATGGAGGTGGCGAGATTTTCAGACAGTTACCAGGATTGGAAAACTCTCCTGCTCGCGATGAATACGTAATGGCATCACACCACACAACGGCTGTAGGTGCCTGCCACCAATATGGCATTTCAAGAAAGGCCGTTAGCAAGGCAGAAGATATTGCAAATGCCATTGACTGGCTGACTGAAGAAGGTGGAAATGCGCCTAAACTTCTTGAAATCATAGTAACAAAATAAAATCAAATATGAACTGGACAATCCTACACCCTTTTAAGGAGATAATCCTTGAATATGCAGAGGGCATAGCAAAGATTTCTATCAACCGCCCTCGCTATCGTAACGCTTTCACGCCTCTCACCACAAAAGAATTATCCGAGGCATTCGCAATATGTCGCGAGAACCAGGATATTCGCGTAGTGCTCCTCACAGGTGCCGAGACACCTCGCAAGGAAGGACAGACCGACGAGGAATATCTTCGTCAGCAGGCTTTCTGTGCAGGAGGAGACATGAACGTAAAAGGTCGTGGTGGCTATGTGGATGATGAGGGCGTACCACGTCTCAGCGTACTCGATGTGCAGATGCAAATTCGTCGTCTGCCAAAACCTGTTATTGCTATGGTCAACGGATTTGCAGTTGGTGGTGGTCATGTACTCCATCTTGTCTGCGACCTTACCATTGCAGCCGAGAATGCCAAGTTCGGACAGACAGGTCCAAAGGTTGGAAGCTTCGATGCAGGTTTCGGAAGCTCATACCTTGCTCGTATCGTTGGCCAAAAGAAGGCACGCGAGATATGGTTCATGTGCCGTCTATATACTGCCAAGGAAGCTGAGGAAATGGGTATGGTGAACAAGGTTGTACCTTACGATCAGCTTGAAGACGAGTGTATCTCATGGGCAAAAACGATGATGGAACGCTCCCCAATGGCTCTCCGTATGATTAAGGCTGGTCTTAATGCCGAACTTGACGGACAGGCTGGTATTCAGCAACTTGCAGGTGATGCAACCTTGCTTTATTACTTCATGGACGAGGCTCAGGAAGGTGGACGCGCATTCCTTGAGAAGCGCAAGCCTAAGTGGGGAAAACCATTGCCATAGGCAATTGAAAATTGACAATTGAGAATTGATAATTACCTATGGAGTTAAGCATTACAAAAGAAACACTTCATTTCAAGAAACCGGCACGTACATCTCGTGGAGAATATTCTCTTCACGAGATGTATCTCATTACGATTACAGATAAAGCGACAGGGAAGAGAGGCATAGGCGAACTTGCACCTCTACCCGACCTTTCATGCGATAGAAATGCCTATCCTGACATTCCAGAGGTAAAAAGACTTGCAGAAAAAGCACTACCCTCTGTTCTCAACGGAACTTGGCCAGACGATATGCTCTCCTACCCAGCCCTACGCTTTGCCCTTGAATCAGCAGTAGCAGAAGCAAGAGGTGAAAATCTTAAGGAAAAGATATCAATACCAATCAACGGACTTGTCTGGATGTCTTCTTTCGAGGATATGCTTGAACAGGTAAAGGTCAAGATGGCGATTGGATTTCGCTGTATCAAACTCAAGATAGGTGCTATCGATTGGGAGAAAGAGATAGAATTGATACGCTACGTACGCTCATGTTTTCCGAAGGAAGAACTGCAACTGCGTGTTGATGCCAATGGAGCATTCTCTCCAGAATGGGCTATGGATAGGCTCATAGAACTGGCCAAATATGATATTCACTCCATAGAGCAGCCTATCCGTCAGGGACAATGGGACGAGATGGCACGACTTTGCAAGGAATCCCCTCTTGCCATTGCCCTTGATGAAGAAATGATAGGTGTAAATAATCCAGAGGAAAAGGAAAAACTGCTTGATACTATCCATCCACAATACATAGTATTGAAACCGACTATGCATGGTGGACTTTCAGGCACTCGTGAATGGATAGACCTTGCTAATAAGCGTGGCATTAACTCTTGGATTACCTCTGCGCTTGAGAGCAATATCGGACTTCGTTCAATCGCTCTCCTTGCAGAATCCGTTTATGGTCCTAACATCACATTCCCGCAAGGATTAGGCACAGGACAGCTATTCACAGACAACATAGAGAACAATATCCACATAGAAGGCGCTAATATAGTTGTTGAATAATGACATTAGAGGAATTTACATCCGATTTCCTGTCGTCTTCTCCTCTCATCGAAGTAAAGACAAGTGGCAGTACGGGCACACCAAAGCGTATGCTCGTAGAGAAATCGCGTATGCGTGCCTCAGCAAGAATGACCTGCGATTTCCTCGACCTCCATGAAGGAGACTCGGCACTTCTTTGTATGTCTCTCGACTATATCGCAGGTAAGATGATGGTGGTAAGAGCTATCGAAAGAGGACTAAAACTGATAGATATCCCACCAACCGGACATCCCTTTGCCGATATTGCACTTCAGCAAACACCACCTACCTTTGCTGCTATTGTGCCACTTCAGCTCTATAATTCTCTACTTGTCGAAAAAGAAAGAGAAACGCTTGCCAAGACAAAGCATGTCATAGTGGGAGGAGGTGCTATCAGCGAGGAAGAGGAAAAACAGATTCGCACATTCCCAAATGCGATATGGAGCACTTACGGAATGACAGAGACGCTCTCCCACATCGCCATGCGAAGACTTTCTGGAAAGGAAGCATCCGAATGGTACACGCCAATGCCAGGCGTAAGCCTCTCGCAAGATAAAGACGGTTGTCTGATAATCAACGCACCAGCTTTGAATTCAGAAACGCTGATAACCAATGACATAGCAGAACTGCGAAAAGACGGGACCTTCCGAATAATAGGCAGACGCGATAATGTAATCTGCTCGGGTGGAGTTAAACTACAGATTGAGGAGATTGAACGTGAGCTTCAGCCTTTACTTTCTTCTCCGTTCATGATAACCAAAAAGAAAGACCCAAAGTTCGGTGAAATCGTGGTTTTACTTACCGAAGGAAGCGAAGAACAGGCAAAATCAGAACTTAGCGAGATGACCAACAAGTTCAGCAAGCCAAAACTCATCATCCATATAGACAAACTCCCTCTTACGGAAACAGGAAAGCCTGCAAGAGCAAAGGCTATGGAATTAGCTTCAAGATCATCGGATTCTTGTTAATCAATAACAAATAAAAAGGAAAATCGTTCCTTGAAACTCCGAGGTTTCTCCATCGTTACTCCATCGCATCTCCATCGTTACTCCATCGAAACGATGGAGTTGATATGGAGTAACGATGGAGTATCTACGGAGGATCAACGAAGGAAGAGCGGAGTTTCTTGCAAGGATTATCCTCTGTTCATAAGGTGAGAAATCAAGAAAGAGAGAAAAGAAAAATCCCACACCGCCAAGGAATTCATGAAGGTGTGGGAAATATATTATTTATTGGAAATTATTACATGTCATAGTAATCATACTCAACAAGATACCATTTATTTTGTTTATTTTCAAATATCAAATCCATTCTAAGACTTGAATTGGGAAGGTAAATGCATTCTTCTGCGCTATTATCTTTTATCTTATATTTCACTCTAAATTCCTTATTCTTTCTTTGATATTTGCACCAACATAATTGTTTGCGCATCTCAGAATTAGACCAAATGTATTCCAAATTATGCATATTTCCCATAGAATCCAGTTCTATAACATCAGAATTACTGCCAGGAATCTTATCATTCATACGAGTAAGAGCGAACAAAGAATCTTCATGAAATTTTTCTATAAACAATGAAAAATCTTCTTTTTCATCCAACTTTTGAGTTGGAATAGTATCACTCAAGGTTGTAATTTCTTGAGTCTTACTGTTTGAACAAGACTCACAAATAATTATAATGACAAATATTAAATAAATGATCTTTTTCATATTTTATCACAACAGGAATTTCATTTTTCTAGGGCAAAAGTAAACAAAAAAATCAATACGACCAAGAAAAACGAAAAAAATTGGGGCTGGATTTTCTTTACACATAACAAGAGTGTCAAGACCAAGGTACTAATTTTCGTGAAATAATTTGGATGATTGAAAACTTATTTGTAATTTTGCAGCATATTTTGCAAAATATAGTTTTTTTATGACATACGATAGCGATATCAACATAGTAGTAGAACGTCCTGACGTTCTGGAATGTGACGTAGTGCGTTTCCAGAACAACAAAGAGAAGTGGGTGGCATTTGTCGGCCTTCTCGACGGTCGTCCATACGAGATTTTCACTGGTATCCAGGATGACGAAGAGGGCATAGTGTTGCCTAAGAATGTCGTCAACGGAAAGATTATCCGTCAGACAAATCCAGACGGTACACATCGTTATGACTTCCAGTTTGAGAACCGTAAAGGCTATAAGACTACCGTTGAAGGACTTTCCGAGAAGTTCAACCCAGATTGCTGGAACTATGCAAAACTGTTCTCTGGTGTACTACGCTACCACATGCCTATCCCATTGGTGGTAAAGCTCATAGAGTCACTTACCTTCAAGGAGGAAATGCTTAATATGTGGAAAAACGGTGTTGCTCGTGCCCTGAAGAGATATATTCCAGGGGAACCGATTGAAAATTGACAATTAATATTTGAAATTGTACTTGGGAACTTGCGGAGCTTAACGGGCTTTGCAAAAAATGTACATAAATAAAGATGGTGCGCAGGTCTTTAATCTCATTCATATTAACACTTTTTGCCGTAGTCGCAATGGCTGCCGGCAAGCACAAGTTCACGCTTGTGATAGACCCCGGACATGGAGGACATGACGCAGGTGCTATTGGTAAATTCTCAAAGGAGAAGGATATCAACCTGCGAACAGCCCTTGCCTTCGGAAAATATGTAGAGCGCAACTGTAGTGATGTGAAAGTGATTTACACACGCAAGACCGACGTGTTCGTTGAACTTCAAGAACGCGCAGCAATAGCCAACAAGGCAAAGGCAGACCTCTTTATCTCCATCCACACAAACGCACTTCCAGGCAAGAAGATAGCACGCGGTCTTGAGACCTACACCCTCGGTATGCACCGAGCTGCAGATAACTTTGAAGTGGCTAAGCGAGAGAACTCCGTTATCCTCATGGAGAAGGACTATAAGAAGCATTATGAGGGCTTTGACCCGAACTCTTCCGAGAGCTATATCATCTTCGAGTACCTTCAGGATAACAACATGGCAAAGAGCGTTGAACTCGCAAAGCTCGTACAGACAAATGTGTGTGCTACAGCCAACCGTCCAAACAAGGGCGTAAAACAGGCCGGATTCCTTGTACTACGCAAGACATCCATGCCAAGTTGCTTGATTGAGCTTGGATACATCTCTACAAGCGATGAAGAAAAGATGCTGAACAACGCATTTCATGTTGACAACATGGCGAAAGGCATCTATGAGGCATTCGTAAAGTATAAGAACCATTACGGTAGTGGATCGTCTTCCTCGACAAAGGCTCCAAGTCAAGCGGAAGAGCCTTGGCAACCGGAGCCGGAGTTAGAGATAAGGGAGGTCGTAAACATGAAGCAGCTACCAGTTCCAAACGAACCGGAAATCGCTCAAGTGCAGCCAACCATGCCAAAAATAAACGAACCTCTAAAGCCAAGTCCAAGGCCAAATCCAAATCAGGCACAGGCTCAAAGTCAAAATCAGCCTCTAAAGCCAAGTCAAGGACTGGTTCAAAATCAAAATCAGCCTCTAAGGCCAAGTCAAAGTCAGGCTCAAAATCAAAATCAGGTTCCAAAGCCAAGTCAAAATCTGGCTCAAAACCAAAATCAGCCTCTAAGGCCAAGTCAAAGTCAGGCTCAAAATCAAAATCAGGCTCTAAAGCCAAGTCAAAGTCCGCAGGCAAAAAAAGAACCAGAACTTCCTAAGCCACAGACTTTGCCTCAGCAACAGCAGCCAAAGCCTGCTCAGCAACCTCAGGCACAGACATTGCCACAGGTTCAGCAGCCAAAACCCGCACAGCAGCCACAGGTTAAGCCTCTTCCACAGGAACAGCCACAAGCTACTGTTCAGAAGCCAAAGGTCGAGCCTACTCCTGCACCAAAGGCTGAACCAAAGCCAATAGCTAAGGCTGAACCGGCACAGCAAGTTCCTGCTGCAAGGCCAAGGCCTGCAACAACGCCAAAAGCCAACAACGCCCCTGTCGGTGCTCCTGTATTCAAGATACAGATATTCATTTCCGAGAAAGTTCTCGACCCAAGCGACTCACGTCTCAAAGGTGAAGAGCCAAACTACTACAAGGAAGGCAGGGTATTCAAATACACATTGGGAGCTACAACCGACTATGAAGAGATAGTTGAGTTGCGCAAGAATATTGTCGCCAAGTTCCCAGGATGCTTCATCGTTGCATTCAAGAATGGCGAGAAGGTGCCTAACATCAATGATGCAATCATTGAGTACAAGTTGAATAAGAGAAGATAAAAAAGAAAAAGAAATACAACAGTGAAATATTTTACAAAAGAAGTAAGGATTGCCCTTGTGGCAATAGTCGGTTTGGTTCTTCTGTACTTTGGAATGAACTTCCTCAAGGGCCAATCGCTCTTCGCATCAGATAACATCTACATAGTTGAATTTGATAATGCAGAAGGTCTTTCAGGAGCCGCTCCTATCTATGCCGATGGCTATCGCATAGGTACGATACTGGATACAAAATACGATTATCAGCGTCATGTCATCGTGGCAAGAGCCGATGTTGACAAGGCACTTCACCTTCCAGTAGGCACAACAGCAGAAATCAGTACCGACCTAATGGGTAACTCAAGAGTGAACCTTCTTCTTGCAGGCACACCCGACAACCTTCTCAAGCCAGGAGATATTATCAAGGGAGCTGTTTCAGAAGGAGCCTTAGGACAGGTCAAGGCAATGGTTCCAGCCATCGAGAAGATGCTTCCAAAGCTCGATAGCATTCTCGCATCAGTCAATATGCTTTTGGCTGATCCTGCTCTTGCAAACACACTCCATAATGCGCAGAAGATAACCGATGACCTAACGGTATCTACAAAGGAACTGAACAAGATGCTTGCAGATCTCAACCAGCGCGTTCCGGGTATTGCAGAAAAAGCTGACGCAACCCTTGCCAACACAGAAAAGCTCACAGGCAATCTCGCAGCCCTTGACCTTGCAGGCACAATGGCGAAGGTTGACAAGACACTTGCAAACGTAGAGCACCTCACCAACACCCTCAACTCACGTGAAGGTACAGTCGGTCTCCTACTCCACGACCAAGGACTCTACAACAACATGACAGCCACAATGGCAGCAGCAGATTCTCTGCTTGTTGACCTCAAGGCTCATCCAAAGAGATACGTACATTTTTCCCTTTTCGGAAAGAAAGATAAGTAATAAACAACAGCCCTACACCAGCGGCTATACTAACATATCCCTACCCCTTTGGGGAGAGGGTATCCGCAGAACGGGTGAGGGGCCTTTAACAAAATCCTAACGTGCAAAATTCACGTGCCCTATGGGCAAGCTGCCAACAATACTTCCAGCAGAATATAGAGGCTAGCGAGTATGAAAGATGGTTCTCAAAGGTGGAATTCAAGTCATATAGTCCAGCTACATGCACTCTCACTCTAAGCATACCTAGCGACTATGTGGCTCAATACATCCAAAAGAACTACTTCGAGCACCTCCGCATTGCAATAAGTAATACATTTGGCAGAATAAAACTAGCATGGAATCCTACTATCGTGAAAGATGATAGTATGCCCACAGATACCTCTACGCCTCAGACGAAGCGCAGAGCGACGAATGATGGTGGATATACATACGAAGGGGATGTCGATACAAAAAGCGGTGACTGGAAGGCAAAACAGGCTCTTGCCACCGACAACACTCAGGAGCTCACTCGTGCTCCTGGTTCCATCAATCACCTCCCAGAAATTGATTCACAGCTAAACCTGCACCAGACATTCGACAGCTATGTGGAAGGTAAATCAAATAAGCTCTGCCGTTCCATAGGATTGAAAATTGCCGAGCACCCACAAGGCACACAGTTCAACCCAATGTTTGTTCATGGTCCTTCAGGCTGTGGCAAGACTCACCTTGTCAACGCTATCGGCGTTAGATGCAAAGAGATATATCCAAACAAACGAGTGCTGTATGTCAGCGCACGTGAGTTTCAGATGCAATACAGCAATGCCCAGATACAGGGCAAAATCAACGATTTCATCGGTTTCTACCAGACCATCGACATGCTCATCATCGATGATGTGCAGGAATGGCTCACAGCACCGAAGACGCAAAATACATTCTTCCATATCTTCGAGCACCTTTTCCGTATAGAAAAGCGTATCATTCTCGTAAGTGACCGTCCACCTGTTCAGCTCAGCGGTATGATGGATCGTCTCATCACACGTTTCTCAGGCGGAATGGTAGCAGAGATGCTAAAGCCAAATGTGCAGCTCTGCGTGGATATCCTGAAACAAAAGATAAAGCGTGACGGACTTAACATACCAGGACCTGTCATCACATACATAGCCGAGAATGTCAACGGCAGCATACGAGAGATTCAGGGCATCATCAACTCGCTCATAGCTTACAGCATTGTCGAAAACAGCAACATCGACCTAAAGTTCGTAGAGCGAATAGTAACGCGAGCCATAAAGACCGACAATCAGACTCTCACCATTGATGACATCATCCGTATTGTCTGCACCCACTACGATGTCACAGAACAGCAGATAAAAGGACCTCTACGCAAACGTGAGATTGTCCTCCCACGTCAGATTATAATGTATCTTGCCGACAAGCACATCCGAATGCCGGCATCACGCATAGGCAGATGTGTAGGAGGCAGAGACCACTCCACCGTCCTCCATAGCCTGCACCTCATAGCAGACAAGATAAAGAAAGACCAGGATTTCTGTTGCGAGATACAAGCCTTAGAACAGGAGTTAGGCATTAAGTGATAATATTGACTTTTCAGTTTTATCACTTTTTTCTTGCCATCATTCGCCCTCTATACAACTCCCAAGTAAGTCCGTTGCAAGTCCCTTGTAAGTCCCATTCACCTCCCATTCCAAGGAACGGTTTTGAAACGGTTTTGAAGCGAAGGAGAAGCGGACCAGAAGTAAGTGAAGAATGAAGAGTGAAAAGTGAAAAATGAAACCACAGATATTCGGGATCTTAGGGATTCTAATCACGAGCGTAAACGAGACACTTGCGTAACTTGTTGAGCCTTGCGAAAAATCCCTTTAATCTTTGCTATCTGTGTTCAAGAAAAAAATTAATGTCAGAATTTCCCTTTCCTTAGTGTTTTCATCACATTTATGCTCCAATATTTGCAAATTTCGAAATAATATTGTAATTTCGCAGCAGAAATACAAAAGAAAATAATATGGAACCAAAGATTGGAGACAGAATGAAAGTGAGTCCGCAGCTGACAGATCAGGCAGACTGGATTGAGGGCGAGGTTATTGACGTCGAGCACAATCCATTTACAGGACTTGTTATATCAATCAAGGATAAGCTCGGTCGAATATTCTTCGGTCAGAGCCGTTATTTCGTAACACTATAATCCCAATGTTCGCAATAGCTTTCGATATGGATATTAAGGAACTCCGTAGCACATACGGAGAGCCATATAATAATGCCTATTACGAAATAAAGATTATTCTCCGCAGATACGATTTCTATAATACGCAAGGTAGTGTTTATCTGACAGATAAGGATGACATGGCAAATCTTTTTGCTGCTATCTATGCCCTAAAGAAGATTCCTTGGTTCAAGAAAGCGGTAAGAGATATCCGTGCCTTTAAGGTTGAAAACTGGTCGGATTTCACACAGATTGTTAAAGAAGAAGATTAATCATAGTTTCTACCCCATAGCACCTAACGGTGCTATTTTTTTTATATACTTTCCTTGCCCCCCCCAAAAACTTCTAAACGCTGAGGCACAAAGACGCTGAGATTATTTGAACACGGAAAACTCAGAATACACAAAGATATGTTTTCAGCAAAAATATTAATGTCAGAATTAACGTTTTAATATGTGTCATAATTAATGTTTCGCAGTAAAGCTTTTTCTTGCAACATTAATTGGACGTTAATTGAGACATTAATTAAAACATTAATTTTCGTTTTTTCGAGGTCAAAGATATTAACGCGACATTAACGTGAGATTAGTGGTTATTAATGTTTCCTCACGGAGTGAGACATATAATATCGCATTAATAACACATTAATACCGCATTAATTTCAAGCACCGCAAGGTGCGACTTCTGTTCCTTCCGTGTTTTCCGTGGTCAATATATTTTTTTGAGAAAGATTTTGTGTAGAGGGTTTCACCTGTATGGTTTTGTGGGTATAACGGATTGATAATCAGTTAATAAAGAGAGATGAAACCCCCTGTAAAAACAAGGTAAAAATTTGGAGGGGTTTCACCTCGTTTAAATAGTTGATTATCAATACGTAAAAGCACAAAAATCGCAAAGGTGAAACCCTCCTATCTAAAAACTTTTGATTTTTTTATTCTGAGGGTATTACACCAGTCAAAAAAGAATAGCAAAAGGGGCACCCTCGATGTGAGAGTGCCCCTATAGTCTTTGAGCTAATTGCGAATTATAATGTTAGTCCTCATCCTCGTCAAAGTAGAAAGAACCGAAGCCCTTTGCAAGATCCTCATCGTCATGACCTTGTTTCGCTTCTTCTTGTGTTGTACTTGCGAGCATTGAAGACTTTCCTCTTAACATGTGAAACTTCATCTCAGGGGAATAATAAAATCTTTTTTCCATGTCTTTGTTTTCCTATTTTTTATAAGGTTTTGAGGTTAGAAGGTTAGAGGTTAGGAGGTCGAAAGACAAAAGGCAAAAGACTTTAGACATTAGCCTTTAGACATTTAATATCGTTCCGACCTGAGAACCTAAAACCTATAAACCTCAAAACCCAGAATTTGAACTACTTCTTGTATACTTTCTTTCCATTAATGATATAGATACCGCTTGGGAGGGTCTCATAGTCTGTTACCTGACGACCGTCAAGAGTGTAAATCTTGTCATTCTTTGGATCAGAAGCCTTGTCCTGAAGAGCAACTATGCCAGTAGTATCTTCCTCACCGTCAATGACAATCTGAATAGGACGAGCATAGTTTTCTAACTCAGCACCACTTCCTCTACGATTCCTTACAGACATATACCAACGATATGAGCCAAGATTTGTATCCTTTGTATAGTAACTGAAATTACCCTTGGCACTCATTGTGTAATATCCCTTGATATTCGTTGGCTCATTAATGCCAGTCAAAGTATATTCATTTTTTGTCGTAGAACAAGACACAGAACCGTTTGTAGCAGCATAGAGAGTTGCGTTCTCAGCAGTTACGGTAAGAGTACTTTCTGCCTTTGGCTTGATATAATATGGCATATTAGCCTGCATTACATCGCCTGAAGGTATCTTGGTAAGTACCATTACCAAAGGTTCGTCTTCTTCAATTTCGCCATTACCATTTTCATCCTTCTGGCTTACCATATAGAGTTCATAGAATGTGAAATCCTCAAGAAGCTCGTCTGTTACCTTTACATCGAATGGAACATAGAAACATTGCAGGTGATTTGCATATTTCTCGGCATAGGTGCGAGTATAGCTAACCCTATCAGGAGTGAAAGTCGTGTTATTCTTATAAGCATCTCCATCTGTAAGCGTAACCTCTCTTGGATATACTTTTATATTCCAAACGTACATATCGCAGTTTTCGAATACCGCTGTGATAGTTGACATCTTGTAAGGCTGGGTTATAGTGCCATCGTACACGAAGTCGTTCGTTGTTATCTTATTTCCATTTCGTATAACAGCAGATTCGTCAGATTCACTCCAAGATAACACATTTGCATTATAAGGAATACTAAGAGTGGTATTCTGATTTGTAAACATAGTCCAGTTATATGTCTTTAGTTCACCCTCTACAACGTTAAATTCCTTCCACACGTTTGTAGCATTATAGAGCGAAGCTTTACCTCCTGGAACTTTCAGGGTAATATTGCCCTGATCTGTCGCTACTTTGTCATCTGTAGAAGGGCATGTGGTAGCCAAACAAATAATACGTTCAAGATTAGTACAGCCACCAAATGCCAATCTTCCAACAGAAGTTGTAGTTGTTGGGATTTTTATCTTTGTAAGATTTGCAAAATTATAAAAAGCAAATTCTGATATTTTCTTTACACCCTCAGGAATCACCAGTTCGCTTGTTGAGGAAAGAGTAACACCATTAACCATCAAAGTCTTATTCTCTGCCGTACCATAAGAACTGTTAGTAAGATAGTCAAGACCTTTAATAGCACAGAATGCCTTGAGGTCTGTAACATTAATGGTCGCAAGCTTTGAACAGCCTTCGAATGGGTAATAATGAGTTGTACCAGTTGCTGTACCTGAATAATGGTATTCCTTAAACTCAGTCACTCCAGAACCGATATTAATACGGGTAAGAGCAATGCAATTCCAAAAAGCCCTATAGTCTATATAACCATTATTGTTGAGCGTGACGGTCTGTAAAGAAATACACCTCTCAAACGCAGAAGATTCTACAGAACCATTATTATTGAGGGTCGCAGTCTGCAATGCCTTACAACCCTCAAATACTCCCCAGCCTGAATCACCATTATTGTTGAGGATAGCGGTCTTCAAGGCAGTACAGTCACGAAATGCACCACTTCCAACAGAAGACACTGTTGAAGGCACGGTAATTTCCGTGAGATAAGTGTAACCCCAGAAATTTACATCGCTGATTGTTTCTAAACTTTTCGGGAGCTTTATCTTTGTCACATTAGAGAAATAGCGGAAGGCTTCATTCGGGATAGAAGTCACACCTTCAGGAATCACGAGCTCACTTGTAGAGGAATGAGCAGCACCATTAACCATCAAGGTCTTTTCCGCTGCTGTACCATAGTAACTGTCAGTAAGATAGTTAAGACCTTCAATGGAACAGTATTTAGCGAGGTCTGTAACATTAATGGTCGCAAGCTTTGAACAGCCTTCGAATGGGTAATAATGAGTTAAAGATGTATAACGGTATTCCTTAAACTCTGTCACTCCAGAACCGACATTAACACGGGTAAGTGCAGAACAGTTAAGAAATGCATAATAATCTATATAGCCATTATTGTTGAGGGTGACTTCTGTTACATTGCTACAATAGGCAAATGCTTTACTTCCGATGTTTGTAATACCTCCTTTTATGACAATTCTATTAATAGAACTCCTCTGAGAATACCAATCAGCATCAGAGCTTGAAGTTGTATATTCACCCTTACCAACGACATACAGAGTGCCATCAGAGATATAAGATTTTGCAGGGCCGTAGGTCTCTCCGTCGAATGTCCAACCAGAGCCTATCTGGCTTGTAAATATCTTGAAAGCATCGGTTTCTACACTGGCAAAAACCACTCCCCCCCTTGCAACTCCAGTAAATGCTGTTGATACAGTTGTAGCTGGAGCTGTCTCTGTTGCAAAGCTCAAACAATTGAGCGAACTTGTCTGCGCAAATGCATAAGTATTGATCAAGCTGATAGTGCCAAGGAAGTCGATTTTCTGAAGATTCTTTGCACCATAGAATGCACCAGGTCTGATTGTTGTAACGGTTGCAGGAATCTCTATATTAGTAGCAGTACTCTTTGCTGGGTAAAGA
This sequence comes from uncultured Prevotellaceae bacterium, assembly GCA_946406435.1. Taxonomy (GTDB): domain Bacteria; phylum Bacteroidota; class Bacteroidia; order Bacteroidales; family Bacteroidaceae; genus Prevotella. The sequence goes on from CAMJKP010000053.1 coordinate 15,068, forward strand.
TATACTGTTGTCTTTGACTTGTCGTACAAAGCACCGTCTTCACCTACTACGAAATATGAATTGTTATTAGATACCGTGATGGTCTGCATATTTGTATATCCCATCTTGGTTACATCGCTATCCTCATATCCCAAGAACTCGAAGTCATCGATAGATGCTATATTCTTATCGATTTCAAGACTTGTATATTTTGAGCAGTTCGCTCTCCATGGGTGATATTCAGGATCGAGTCTTCTGGTCGAAGATGGTACACGCCCTTCCACAGCAAAGTTTACTGTCGCACCAGGATTCTGTGCATAGAAGAAAAGCTTTGTCTGGTCTGTATTCTCTGCTACCCAAGCTCCACCATAACATTGCACTCCGTGGGTATAGTATTCCCATCCCTCTGGAACATTAGCATAACTATCGCCTGTGCCAGACTTCTCAATAAGCCTACCTGTTTTAGCACAGGAAGATAAATTGAGAGCAGTACGACTGGAGCAACGATCATCATAATGAACAAATCCGAGTTTTGAACAATTACTAACAGCACTTGTACCAATAGTTACAACACTCGCAGGAATGTAGATGTCAGTCATTTTTTTACAACCATAGAATGCATACATTCCTATTTTCTTACATGATGATGGAATGGCAACTTTTGTGATGGCAATGCCATTGAATGCATAATTACCAATATTCGTGATACCATCACCAATTTCCAAAATACTGATAGTATTTCGTAAATCTGCCCAAGGCACAGCAGTAAAAGATGTGTAATCAGGCATTTCTCCAGTACCAGAGACTGTAAGTTTTGAGACTCCAGATAATTTTTCTACCTTCCATGTGATAGTAGAGGTAAGATCACCACTTGCCACTACCGCACTCCATGCATTCTGCCCTACAAACAGCAGCAGAAACAGCATGATTGAATTTAGCAATTGTTTCATTTTGTTTTTTAAGTTGTTATTATGATTAAATTTTTATTATGCAATTGATGCTATACGAAGGAAATAGTTAACGTGAATCAGACAAGATTTAGGCGCTGCGCTTGGCTACATGAGATTTGTCGTAGCTCCACGCAGTTGGGAAATTGTCGTTTTTGACGTTGTATTAACGGCATATTCACACAATGTTATATTACCTTACATCATAAAGTTGAGCGCGAAATTACGCAAAATAATTGGACAAAAAAAAACAATTTAACACTTTTCTTCCGTTTTTCCATAATAATTGTCTGTTTTACACGAAAACAGGGATAAAATCAGGATAAAAACACGCATTTTAGCGAAAATTTGTTTGTGAACACGAAAGAAAAGCACCACAAAACCAAAACGCTAAGACGCTAAGACGCTGAGATATATTTTGAACACGGAATGCACGAAAGAAACGAAAAACGCACCTTGCGGTGCTGTGGGTTTGGAAAGGACTCCGCGTAGCGCCTGAGCTTTGCGAAGAAATTACAAGTAAATCAAAAACTGTAAATTCTTAGCAGCAAGCTGCTATTTCGGAACAAAAATTTTTCGCAAAGGCTCAACAAGCTAAAGCAAGTTTTTCACGATGACCAGAAAATTTAACTCAGAAGATAAAATTTTATATGCAAAGATTATTAATGTCAAAATTAACGTTTTAATTTATGTTCTAATTTGTGTTTCGCCGCAAGGCTTTTTTTACAACATTAATTGGACGTTAATTCAGACATTAATTGAAACATTAATTTTCGTTTGTTCCGTAAGTTTCGTGTTCAAGAAAAAAGACCACAGATATTCGGGATTTTAGGGATATCAATCACGAGCGCAAGCGAAAAAAATCCCGTCAATCCCTAAAATCTGTGTTCAATAACAAAGGAAACGGATTTATCCGATTTATCTGAGGCTGGCGCAGTAAGGGCATGATTGACGAAAATCAGATACAACAGATACATCCGTTTCTTTTCCCCAAAAACTTTGCATCTTTGCGGCTCTGCGTTTAGAATATTATCTTCTGGAAACTTACTTTAAACTTAGTATTTAATATTTCCCACCTAATGAAGAACGAAGAAATGTCCCTATTTTATCCCCATAAATGAGGATAAATGGACGAATAATCCATATAAATGAGGATTTCGTATATGAAATAATAGTTTTAATTTTGCACCCGAATTCAAAAAACTAAATGAATAAATGTATTTATGACAACACAAAAGCTAATGGCATTAACTGCCGTATTTACTGTTTCAGGATTAACATCAGTTCATGCTGAGGATTTCGAGGCAAATGATAGTGTCTTTGATAACGTGACTCTGAAGAATGTCTCTATCGTTGGCACTAAGGTAAACAGACATAACCTCACTCCTTCGTCTGTCTCTACGGTGGGTAGCTATCAGATTCAGACAAACCAGATTGGCAACATCGAGGATTTGTCATCACAGTTACCTAACATTTTCATACCAGAGTATGGTTCACGACAGACTACGCCTATCATCATGCGTGGTATATACTCAAAGGTGAAGGGTACTGCCGTAGGTTACTACGTTGACGGTATGCCACACTTTGAGATTTCTGCCTTCAACACCGATATGCTCGATGTAAAGGCAATCGAAGTGTTGCGTGGTCCGCAAGGCACATTATATGGACGCAACACGATTGGTGGTGTGATTAATGTGTATAACTATACGCCTTTTGACTATCAAGGCACTAAGGTACGTCTGCGCTATGGCAACTACAACACCGTCAAGGCACAGGCTTCGCATTACGCTTTGCTCAACGAGCAGTTTGGCTTCAACCTTAGTGGCTACTATGAGCATAGCGATGGTTATTTCAAAAACATCACGCTTGGTAAGAATGCCGACAAACTGAATGCAGGTGGCGGTAGAGTGGCATTGCACTACAAGCCAACGGAGAAGTGGATGATGCGATTGTCTTCAAGTCTGGATTACCTCAACCAAGGCGGATATGCGTATTCGGTGTATAAGCCTGAGATTGATTCGCTTGGCGATGTAAGCTACAACCGTCCATCAGGCTACAAGCGACTTATCTCAGGTACAGGCTTCACAGCAAACTACACAAGCGATAAATGGAGCCTAAATAGTCAAACCTCGTTTCAGTACATACGCGACGATCAGGAGGTGGATCAGGACTTCACCGCCAATGACACATACTTCGTCACTAACGGCATTCGCCATAACGTGATTAGCGAAGAGATTACTCTGAAATCGGAACACGAGAACAGGTTTCAATGGGTAGTGGGAACATTCCTTTTCAGTCAATGGGGTACTCAGGATCAAGGTACCGACTATCTTACAAAGGGATATGAACAGCGTTCGCTATACGACACGTCGCAACGTGGTGCTGCTCTCTTTGCTCAAGGCTCTTACAACCTTGTTGGAGGACTTTCTGCAACCATCGGTTTGCGCCTTGACCACGAGTACAACAGTATGGACTATGCACGCACGCAACTAGACCACGAAGACAACTCAACACAGCCTGCGGGCGAGCCATTTGTGGAAACGCTGAAGTTTACAGAGTTGATTCCACGTTTCGGACTCCAGTATGCGTTCAGCAAAAGAAATATGGTGTTCGGAAACATAACGAAGGGATATAAGGGTGGTGGATTCAATGCCACGATTCCTACGGACGAAGACCGCACGTATAATTCAGAATATAACTGGAACTACGAGATTGGCACAAAACTAGCAAGCGAAGACGGTTGTTTCTCGGCAGGGGCTACCTTCTTTTATATCGACTGGAAAAATCAGCATGTGAATCAGACTGTACCAGGACTTGGCAACGTGGTAAGTAATGCAGGACATTCTAACAGTAAGGGCGTGGAGCTGTCAATCAACTATCATCCGATGACCGCCCTCACCATTCAGGCGAACTACGGCTATACATACGCTAAGTTCCTTGACTACAAGAAGAGTGAGACTGTGGATTACTCTGGCAATATCGTGCCTATGGTGCCACGCAACACCTTTGCCCTAAATGCGAACTACAACATCCGAGAGGTTGGTGCGCTTGATGCCATCAATATTTCAGCAGGAGTGAACGGCGTGGGCAAGCTCTACTGGCTTGAGGATAATGCCGTTTGTCAGCACATGTACGTATTGCCAAGTGCACGTATTGAATTAAAGAAAGGCGTGTTCTGCCTTGCTTTCTGGGGCAAGAACCTGAGCAACACGAAATATCACAGCTATTACTTTGTGTCATCTGCAAAATATGCGCAGAAAGGCACACCAATAACCGTTGGCACCGAATTGACGATTAACTTTTAAGAGGCCTCTCCCCCCGCCCTCTCCCGTATAGAGGGAGCTGGAGGGGTAAGGACAAATGAAAAATTGGAAAATGAAAAATGAGAAATATAACCAATCCCCCATTCGCAAATCGGCTCCCTCTCTACGGGAGAGGGCAGGGGGAGAGGCCATTATAAAGAAATACAACGTATCGGTGCCCCGCTACACGAGCTATCCACCAGCTAATTACTTCCGCGAAATGAAAGCGGAAGAATATACTGATGCCGTTCGCCGATCAAATAGCGAAGGAACTCAATTGATATCCTTCTATCTCCACATGCCTTTCTGCAAACGCTTGTGCCATTACTGCGGATGTAACTCTTACATCATGCCACGCACAGGCGATACGGTAGCACAATACATAGATGCTATACACAAGGAGATAGACATGGTGACTTCCAATCTCGACAAGAGTCGCCCGATAAGTCAGATACATTTCGGCGGAGGAAGTCCTACGGCAATGCCGGCATCTGTTCTGAAGGAGATAAACGACCATCTGCTTTCGCTCTTCCCGACAATAGAGAAGCCAGAGATAGCGGTGGAATGTCATCCGGGCTATCTTACTGAGCAAGACTGGATTGCACTCACAGAGAGTCATTTCAACCGTTTCTCTATTGGCGTGCAAGACCTTGACAACAAGGTTCTTGAGACTGTGGGACGCACGCCAAGCAACCTTCCACTTGAGGAGATAATGGCAATATTGCGCTCAGCAGGTGCTACGGTAAATATGGACTTTCTTTTCGGACTTCCATATCAGACACCTGTTTCCTTCGCGAAGAACATAGAGAAGGCTATCCAATTGCATCCCGACCGCCTTGTGACCTTTAGTTACGGCCATGTGCCTTGGGTATTCAAGCGTCAGCAGGTACTTGAGAAGCATGGGCTTCCTGCTACAGAAAAGAAGCAGAAAATGTATGAGGTGGCTGCTGATATGCTGCATGAGGCAGGATATAAAAGTATAGGATTGGATCACTTTGTGTTGCCGGAGGATGAGCTATACAAGGCATTGGAGGCAGGACTGCTTTACCGCAACTTCCAAGGCTACTGCACTCGTCGCACCACAGGACAGGTTTATGCCTTCGGAGCAACGGGTATCAGTCAGCTTGACAGCACATACGCCCAGAACACAAAGGATATTCAGGAGTATATCGACACAACACTTGATGGTAGACTCACAACGCGCAAGGGCTATTCTCTTACATCACAAGAGCGCATAGCGAAGGAGGTTATCGAGCGACTGATGTGCAACTACCGTCTCAACTGGAACGAGATAGCCACTACTATGCAGATTAGTGTGGAGGAGGTTAAGGCTGCTCTGCACTATGACGAGGCGCAACTTGGCGAGATGGCAAGCGATGGACTGATTGCCATTACAAGTGACGGAATCACGATGACAAGTGCCGGACATCCGTTCGTTCGCAATGTGGCAGCAGCTCTCGACCCTCTGATGCTGAATACGGATAAGAAATTTTCAAAACCGATATAAAATGAAAAAAGATATTGTCATAATAGGTGCTGGTATAACAGGCATGACATGTGCCTACGAACTGCATCGCAAAGGAAAGAATATACAGGTACTTGAGTGCCAGAACCGCATAGGCGGTCAGATAAATACCAAAAAAATAGGCAATTTCACGTTTGAAAGCGGTCCTAATACTGGTGTGGTGAAGCATCCCGAGGTGGCAGAGCTATTCGAGCAACTGGGCGGCGCATGTACGCTTGAAACCGCTCTTGAATCGAGCAAACGCCGCCTGATATGGAAAGGCAAGAAATTCCATGCGCTCCCGTCAAGCCTTCCAACGGCATTGAAGACACCGCTCTTCACATGGCACGATAAGTTCCGCATACTCGGAGAGCCTTGGCGCAAGAAGGGTAATGATCCATACGAGTCGGTAGGCTCTTTGGCAGAGCGCCGTTTGGGAAAGTCATACGTGCAGTATGCCGTTGACCCCTTCCTATCAGGTGTATATGCAGGTGATCCGTATAAATTGCCAGTCCGTCTCGCACTTCCAAAGCTGTATAATCTGGAACA
>CAMJKP010000054.1 GCA_946406435.1 uncultured Prevotellaceae bacterium
GTACTGCTGATGCTATCCTCGAAGAGTATCCTCAAGTGAATCTCATTCATGGAGACGGTAATCTTTTTTGGTCAAGGGGAATGAGAACAGCATGGATAGAAGCTGCTAAAAACAAAGATTACGACTTCTATTTATGGCTTAATGATGACCTTCTTCTTTATGACGATTGTTTCGATGAGATGCTTGAATGTAGTAGAGTCATGGAGCATAAGGCCATAATAGCCGGTTTGATACAGGAAACAACAACCAAGCAGGTTATATATGGTGGTTATGATAAATCCAAGCATCTTATACCTGCCAATGGCGAGTTGAATGAGATTTTTCGTTTGAATGGCAATTTCGTTCTTGTGCCAAAGTCTGTATTTGAGAAGAATGGTTTCTTTGATCCTGTATATCATCATGATTTGGGTGATGTAGCCTATGGGCATGAGGCTCACAAAAACGGCTTTCATGTCTGCACAACGAGAAAGTATATAGGATGTACGGATGCTGCATTACAGAGTAAGAATGTAAGAATACGCCTTAATGGCGTGTCTGTAGTAAAAAGATTCAAGAAACTTTATTCTCCTTTAGGGAGTAATCCGTTTATCACATTCCATTTCCTAAGTAAGTACGAAGGTTTTTTTAAGGCTTTAGTATTTTTTGTATACGTTCATGCAATAAACCTATTGCCTGACTGTGTTTGGTCAAGAATCTCCCGATCATGAAAATCCTCTCATTCGTATCTTCTTTGGACATGTCTTCTGGAGGTCCTTCCCGTAGCGTTCCCATGCTTGTCAAGGGACTTGCAGAACTTGGAGTGGATATAACTCTGATGACTATCCGTTCAGAGAACATGAATATCCATTCGCTTGAGGGTACTTCTGCGAAGCTGAAGGTGCTTAGTCCTTCATTTTCAAGGAAGGAGATTGCGAAATATCTTGCAGATGAGAGGTTTGAGCTTATCCAGATTCAAAGCGTATGGGAGATGCCTTATCATAAGGTGATACTTGAGGCTCGCAAACAGAACATTCCCTATATCGTTACTCCTCGTGGCATGCTTGAGCCGTGGAGCCTTTCGCAGAAGAAATGGAAGAAAAAACTGGCGTGGTGGCTTTACCAGCGTAATGATGTGCAGAAGTCTGCCTGTGTCTTCACAACTGCTAAGATGGAGGCTGAACATGTTAGTAATCTCGGTATTACGACCTGTAAGGCTGTCATTCCAAATGGCATAGAGACGGATGCCTATCCATGCAAATCGTCTGTAGAAGGCGTTAAGAAGCAAGTGCTGTTTCTTAGTCGTGTGCATGTAAAGAAGGGCATAGAACTGCTTTTTGAGGCTTGGAAACGTCTTCATTCTGATTATGTAGATTGGCAGTTGCTCGTTATTGGTAATGGCGAGGCAGAATATATTCATAGTTTAGAGAATAGGGTGGAGAGTTTAGGGTTGAAGGATAGTATCAAGATTCTTCCTCCTGTATTTGGAGAGGCTAAGATAAAGGTTTATCAGGAGTCGGCTCTTTTCTGCCTGCCTTCGTTTAGCGAGAATTTCGGAATGGTTATTGCTGAGGCTATGTCGTGTGGAACGCCTGTCATTACCACGACAAACTGTCCTTGGGAGATTCTTAACGAAACCGACACAGGCTGGTGTGTTGACCTTAGTGTGGAAAATCTTGAACATGCGCTTCGTGAGGCCATGGGGATGGATGCAAATGCCCTATATGACATGGGACAAAGAGCAAGCAAATATATTTTTGATAACTTCGACTACCGAAGCGTGACTCGTAAGACTTTAAGTTTATATGAGTGGCTATTGAATAGTGGAGAGAAACCGGAATTCGTATATGAGTGAAAAAACAGATATAGTATTGAAGGACAATTCGAAAAGAATCCAAGAGATTGACATGGCTAAAGGAATATTAATTCTTCTTATGGTGACTTTTCATATTGAATTGTTTAACACAAAATATCCTGATGCATGCCCAATAATTTATGCTTTCGTCATGCCTGGCTTTTTATTGATTAGTGGTTATTTGTTTTCTGTTAATAAAGAGCCTCAAAAGTTCTTAAAGAGCATATATGGTGTTGTTGTGCCATATATTGTCTTTGAAATCATATATTTGTTGGGAATAGGCATGCTTGGGAAACTCATGGGAGCCTCCAATACCTTTGATGGCGGAGTTCTTGCTTTGTTAAGCAAGATAGCTTTTTCGCCTTCAGGCACTTACTGGTACTTGCATACAATGGCTATCTGTTTGACGGTCTATTATATAATAAATCGTTATGTTATGAAAGGATTGTCTGGCATTTTGATTACATCTATCATCTTATATGCTTTGTCTATAGGAATTGAGCGTTTTAGATGGGGAGATGTAATTTATTTTGTAATAGCTATTTTATTTAGAAATTCAAATTTTGTGATTAATGAGAGATTAAAGTCACCTATATCAATATTGTGTTTTGTCTTGATAATTATATTTTCCAATGACATTTCTAGAGATTCTGTTTCTGGCATTGGACTTAGTCTTACATTTCTTGGTTTTGCTTTTGACTTGAAAGACAGAATACCAGAGCGTATATCCAATTATATTTCATATATAGGACGGAATTCTCTTGCTATTGTGCTTTTTTCTCCGTTGTTTACAGTTACTGCAAAGTTATGTGCTCCGTTCTTTGCCTTTGATGATACTAGAATTTTGGGGACGATATGTTGTTTGTCGATGATAACTGCACTATGCTTGTTTTTTGCAATGTTGTTTGACAAATTGTCGGTGTCTCGCGTTATTGTAGGGAAGAATATATACTCCAAACTGTAAACCATATAACCTCGAAACCTTCTAACCTAGGAAGTTGAGCTTGCAAGACTTCAAAATTGATATATGACTGATACAAAAATCGATTTATCAAAATACGAGAACCGCTTGGGACGTAAGCATCAGGTGGTTCGTCTTCTGTGGGGCATAACATGGATTTTGCTCGCACGTTGGTTGCCAAGGAGCATAGGCAGAGGATGGAAGAATTTCCTTCTTCGTGTTTTTGGGGCAAAGATTGCAAAAACGGCTCATGTATATAGTTCTGCAAAGGTGTATTATCCTCCTTTCCTCACGATGGGAGAGTATTCTTGTCTTGCAGATGACGTGGAATGCTATAATGTTGCTCCTATCACGATTGGGGCTAACACTACGGTTTCCCAGGGCGCGTATCTCTGTACTGCCAGTCATGATGTTACAAGTCCTTTGAATCCGTTAATAACGGCTCCTATCATTATTGAGGATCAGGCTTGGGTAGGTGCTAAGGCATATGTCGGAATGGGCGTTACAATCGGTCAGGGAGCCGTTGTCGGGGCTACTGCAAGCGTATATAAGGATGTGGAGCCATGGACAATCGTAGGTGGTAATCCTGCGAAGTTCATTAAGAAGAGGGAGATTACGGAAAATGCTTGACATTACGACCATTATCCTCACTTATAATGAGGAAATACATATAGCCCGATGTTTGGAGAATGTATGTCAGTTCTCCAAAAAAGTGATTATTATTGATAGTCCTTCGACTGACCGGACACGAGAAATTGCCGAAACCTTCAATCAGCCGGAGCATATTGTCGAGATTGTTGAGCATAAATATCCGGGAAATCAGGCAGAACAGTTCAACTGGGCTATAGATAATATCAAAATTGATACGGAATGGGTGCTTAGAATTGATGCTGACGAGTATCTTTTGCCTGAATTGGTGGAGGAATTGAAGCAGAAATTGCCGAATTTGCCTAAGGATGTGACCGGAATTGAGCTCAGACGCAGGCATATTTTCATGGGAAAATGGGTGAAACATGGCATTTATCCTGTCTTTTTGATGCGTATGTTCCGTACCGGCTATGGTCGTTATGATGCCCGATTGATGGACGAACATATCACCTTGAAGGAGGGACGTTCTATTGTTTCTGATAATGATTTCTGTGATCATTCGCTCATAAATATCTCGGATTATTGCAAAAAACACATCAATTATGCTCATCGCGAGGCTACTGAGATACTGAATGAGACATATAATCTTACATCTGAAACCTCAGAAAACGCCTTGCATCTTGGTGCGCAGGCAGCTGAAAAGCATAGGACAAAGAGCAAATATAACAGTCTTCCGCTCTTCTGGCGTTCTTTCGCCTACTTCTGTTACCGTTACTTCCTGCGAGGCGGATTCCTTGACGGCAAGGAGGGTTTTGTCTTTGCTTTCATTCAGGGATGGTGGTATCGCACTCTCATCGATTCCAAGATCCTTGAAGTAAGGAAGTGGCTGAAAGCTAATAATTTAAATGCAGAATCCCCAGAGGGCAGACAAGCCTTGAAAAAGTATATTTATGATAGTTGGGGAATAGCATTGAACTGATGGCGGTTACCGCGGTTACTCGGGTTACTCGCCGTATTGATATGTAGGGCTGTGTAGAGATGTAGTAGTATTATATTAATAATATATAATAATTATTAATATAATAAAGCTATATATATAGAAAAGTGCATATATATACCAACATAACGGGTAACCGGAGTAACCGGTGTAACCGATGCGGATGTTGAAAAGAAAATTCACGAGCCGTGGGAAATGTGGTTACGAGTCGTGGGAAAAGTATTGCGTATATCTTATAAATTTCGTAACTTTGCAAACAGATAAAGTAAATCCCATGTAGGTCCGTTGTAACTCCTATGTAAGTCCCATTTTTATCAGGCGAGAGAAGGACAGTTGATAGAGTGTAGAAGAAAATAGCAGAGAATGACCAAGGTCGCACGATATTTCATAGAACTGATGCAGGTGGCGCTCGGAAGAGCTGAAAGCCTGAGCGGAATGCCAACAGAGAAGCAGTGGTATGGATTGCTGCAGATGTCCATTGACCACTCGATGCAAGGAATAATCTTTGCCGGTATTCAGCGATTGCCACAGGAGCAGTTCCCGCCTCTCAGAGTGAAGATGCTGTTCCACGGTCCGTCGGAGGCCATCAAGCAGCGTAACGAGGTCATGAACGAGCAATGTGCGGTGGTGACAGAATACTTCCGGAAGGCTGGCTTCCGCACGGCTATAATGAAGGGACAGGGCAACGCACGACTCTATGGCGACCTTTCTGATTCAAGAAATAGTGGCGATATCGACCTGTGGGTAGAAGGTGGCTTTGAGAAAGTGAACGGCTTCGTGCAAGAGACATGCCCTACCAAGGAAGTCAACGAACTTGAGATTCAGTATGAGGCTTTCCCCGGATTCGTGGTTGAGGTTCACTACCGTCCTTTCATCATCCGCAACTTCATCTATAACGCTCGCCTACAAAGGTTCTTCGACGAGGAGGCTGAGGCTTGTTTCGGGCAGAATAAGCCGGTCAACTGGGTGACGATGCGCTTCAATATCATTCATCAGATGGCACATATCCGACTGCATCTGTTTACCGAAGGTATTGGTATGCGACAGCTCATGGACTATTACTTCGTGCTGCAGAATAGCAAGGAGGATAGGGGAGAGATGATGAGGATTGTCCGAAGTCTTGGAATGGAGAGTTTCGCCTCCGCCCTGATGTGGATAATGAGTAGCATCTTCCGTCTTGATGAAGAGAAACTTCTCTGCAAGCCAAACGAGAAGAACGGCAGATTCCTGTTTGATGAGGTTGTCAAGAGTGGTAATTTCGGGCGTAACGACAAGGAATTGAAAGAGAAGAAGAAAGAGGCTTACGGGCATTTCTGGCTGTTCTTCATACGCAACCTACGCTACTGGCGCTTCGACAAGTGGGATTGGATATGCGGACCGATGTGGAGAGTGTATTATAAGTTCTGGAAAAAGAAGCGCGGATTTGAGTGATGCGGATATCAATTATAACTGCGACATACAATAGTCAGGCGACCGTAAGTGATACGCTGGAGAGCGTTCTACGTCAGGACTATTCCGACTATGAATTCATCATCAAGGATGGAGGTTCTACGGATGGCACGTTAGCCATTTGTCGTGAGTATGAATCGCGTTTCGAAGGGAGGATGAGGATAATATCAGCTCCCGACAAAGGACTGTACGACGCTATGAACATGGGCATAGCTTCTGCAACAGGCGAGGTCATCGGCATCCTTAATTCGGACGATTTCTATACCTCTAATGATATCCTCAGTACGGTAGCACGCCAGTTTGAGCAGACTCCCGATATTGATGCCCTTTATGGCGACATACATTATGTCAAGGCCGACGATACGTCGAAGCTTGTAAGATATTATTCAAGCAGAATGTTCAGAAGGGGTTGGATGCGTTTCGGATTCATGCCTGCCCATCCTTCATTCTATTGCAAGAAGGCGACATACGAGCGTTTCAAACTTGATGGCACTAAGATTGAAGGCTTCAAGGGCGATGTGAGTTGTGCGTATTTCAATACTTCATACAAGATTGCTGCCGACTTTGAGTTCCTTGTCAGGACGATATTCGTAGGACGCATCAAGACACATTATATCAACAAGGACTTCGTGACCATGCGTTCTGGTGGCGCGAGCAATAGCGGGGCAAGCAGTCATAAGCAGATTAATCGGGATCACCAACGGGCACTCAAGGAGAATGGCGTGTATTCCAACATCTTCTTCCTCGCTTTGAGGTATGTATACAAGATTGGAGAACTGGCATTAGGAAGGATTTCCCGATAATCACAATAAATCGCTAAATAACAAAAGGCGCAAAGGTACTGGATAATTCCATATCTTTGCGTCTTTTTCGTTTACTCTAATCTCTAATCTCTAATCCCTAATCCCTAATCTCTAACCTCTCCTCTCTAACCTCTAACCTTCATAAACTAAACACAGCACCCTATGGCGGTACAATATTCAGAATGCTTTGGGATAATGAATCGTACCCCATAAAGTTTCTCGACTGCGTTGAAAATCTCTCGCGTCTGGGGAAGTCGTGTGAGGTTGCCTATCATCACGAAGTCCTTGATGTCAGAACCCTTACTTGCGAGAACGGTACCTGAACAAATGGTCTGTATAACGGTACAGATGATTCCGAGGGCTATGTCTTCCTTCTTTGTGTCGTGACCAGCCTTTCCGAAGAGTGAGGCTGTCGTGTCGAGAGGAAGTCCGGGAAGAGGACGAGGCGAGATGTCACCAATATTGAGGTTTATGTTTGAGATATTGCCTTGGGAAGCAAGCTCAACAATATGGTGTATGTCGTCTGTTCCGAGAAGGAGTCGGGAGAGTCCGATGAGAGTACCACCACCCATACCGAGTCCGCCAAGATGCTGCACATCATCACCATCTACGCGGATAATAGTCGTACCTGTACCCATTGAGACGGTAATCATGCGCGAGAGTCCGGAACCGAACTTTGCCCCTTGCGCATCAGCCTCAAACTCAGGTATGCGTATTGTTGGTAGTCCGTAAATGTCACCTTCTATGTATTCCGCTCCGACACCCGTGATCATCACCTTCTCTATATCCGAGAGTGTGATTTGATTGTCGAATAGGAACTTACCAAACGCACCATAGAGTGATGTCACAGGATCTGTTGCCTTGATGCGTGTTGGTGATACGACCTGAAGGTCAGGAGTGATACCTACTATCTTTGTAGTGCTGATGCCTACGTCTATGCCGATTTTCATAATTATAAGCGGCCTCTCCCCCCGCCCTCTCCCGTAGAGAGGGAGCTGGTTGGCGATGGAGAGAAGGTGTATTGATTAATATTTACGAGAATAAATCAAGTTGGATAGGACTATTGGTTGAGGCTGCTTTGGGGGATGCGGCTCCCTCCCTACGGGGGAGGGCGGGGGGAGAGGCCGTTTCTCCATTTTCAATCATTCCCAGAAACTCATCTTCGCTAACAATCTGTACTCCAAGTTTTTCTGCTTTCTGGAGCTTTGAAGGTCCCATGTTATCACCTGCAAGGATGAAGCTCGTCTTACCGCTTATACTACCCACGTTCTTGCCTCCATGTTGCTCAATAAGAGCCTTGTATTCGTCTCGGCTATGGTGGGTGAAGACACCACTAATGACGATAGACTTTCCTTCAAGGATATTGGTTCGTCCGGCAGTCTGTTCCTCTGAGAGCGACATCTGCAAGCCTTTGTCGCGGAGACGTTGGATAATGGCAAGATTCTCTTCGTTGTGGAAGTAAGAAATGATACTTTCCGCTATCACGTTACCCACCATCTCCACATCAAGAAGGTCTTGAAGGGAGGCATTCATCAAAGAGTCAATATCCTTGAAATGACGTGCAAGGAGCTTTGCCGTTGTGACACCCACGAAACGGATTCCGAGGGCAAAGACAACACGCTCGAATGGCACGTTTCGTGATTCCTCTATCGCGTCAATCACATTTTTTGCCGACTTCATCTTGTTTCCAGATGGATCAATCTTCTGAATGGTAAGGTCGTAGAGGTCGGCTATGTTATGTATGAGTCCTCTCTGGAAATATTCATCAACGGTCTCAGGACCGAGTGACATGATGTTCATAGCCTTTCGGGCAATAAAATGCTCTATTCTTCCCTTAATTTGTGGCGGACAACCTGTATCATTAGGACAGTAATGGGCTGCCTCTCCCTCATATCGGATGAGCTTGGCACCACATTCCGGACAATGGGTTATGAACTTAACCGGTTCGGCATCAGCCTTGCGCTTCTCCACATCTACGCCCACAATCTTCGGGATAATCTCACCACCTTTTTCCACATAGACATAATCGCCTATATGAAGGTCGAAAGAGCGAATGAAATCCTCATTATTGAGGGTGGCACGACGAACGGTAGTACCAGCCAACTGAACAGGTTCCATATTGGCAACAGGAGTTATTGCGCCTGTTCTGCCAACCTGATAAGTGACCTCAATTAGAGGGGTACAGGCACGTTCTGCCTTGAACTTATAAGCTATTGCCCAACGAGGCGATTTGGCCGTAAAGCCAAGATGTCGTTGCTGACGTAGAGAGTTTACCTTGAGTACGATACCATCTGTGGCAACTGGCAGGTTCTTACGCTCCTTATCCCAATAGTCAATGTAGTCGAGAATGCCTTGAAGGGAATCAACCTTTTTCATTCCCTCAGAAATCTTGAATCCCCATGAACGGGCTGCATCAAGGTTTTCTATATGACCGTCGGCTGGGAGTTCATCACCAAGGAGATAGTAAAGGTATGCGTCAAGTCCGCGTTCTGCAACCACACGAGAGTTCTGACTCTTGAGCGTTCCAGAAGCGGCATTACGAGGGTTTGCGAATGGCGTTTCGCCTATCTCTTCACGCTCGGCATTTAGTCGGTTGAAGTTATCCCAAGGAAGAAGAATCTCTCCACGGATTTCGAATGAACGAGGGTAGGAACCTTGTAGTTGCAACGGGATACAACGTATTGTACGCACGTTATTCGTCACATCATCACCTTGTACACCATCACCTCGTGTGACAGCCTGAACGAGCTTTCCATCCTCGTATGTGAGCGATATTGATAGACCGTCATACTTCATCTCGCAGCATACCTCAAATGGCTCGCCTTCAAGTCCGCGTGAAACTTGCTCGTACCACTCACGCACATCATCTGCGTTGTAGGTATTGGCAAGTGAAAGCATAGGATAGCGATGAGCCACTTGTCGGAAGTTCTGGTTCAGGTCGCTTCCTACTCGTACGGAAGGAGAGTTCGGGTCTGCCATCTCTGGATGACGGGCTTCGAGGTCCTGTAATTCGTGCATTAGGAAGTCGAAGTCCTGGTCGGAGATGACAGGTTGATTGAGAACGTAATAACGATGATTATGTTCGTGCAACTCTTTTCTGAGTTGGAGTATGCGTTCTTGTTCGGTCATTTATTTTCGGTAGTTTACTATGTAAATATTCTTTGCAAAGTTAATAAAATAATGTAATAAAGGAGAGATTTTTGTAGAAAACTGAATAAAAACTGTGAAAAACATAGTAATCTCACGAATTTATAGTATCTTTGCAGAAAAATAATATCTATGGACAGATTGACTATAAACGAACTTCGTGAAGTTGCTAAGAAATCATTACCTGCTGGGAGTACCTTGTGGCTTTATGGCTCAAGGGCGAGAGGTGAGGCACATGCTGATTCTGATTGGGATTTGCTTGTGCTTGTGAATAAATCTGCCATAGAGACTGATGACTTTAAGAATATCTGCTATCCACTTGTTCTTGCTGGATGGCAACATGGAGCAGATGTAAATCCTCAGCTTTATACTAAAGGAGAATGGGATAAGCGGAGGTTCACTCCTTATTTCGATAATGTGGAACATGATAAGTTAGTGATATATGAGTCTTAGCGAAGAGCAACGAAAAGACCTTGTCTCTCTGTATTGGGAGAAATATCAGGAGACTTGGATGGAACTGGAATTGTCTGTTGAGGCTGGCAAATGGAATATGGCAGCTAATCGGTTATATTATGCGCTATTTCATGCAATATCTGCTTTGTTTGTTAAGGATGGTCATAAGGTAGGGACTCATAGGGGGACTAAGGCGGCAATTGGCGAGCATTATGTCCTTACAGGAAAGATGTCACCTGAGCATGGAAGATTGTTTGCCCAACTTTCTTCTTTGAGAGATAAAGCTGATTATGATGTCATTTTCAAAGCTTCAGAAAACGAAATCCTGTTATTTAAGGAACAAGCTGTGGATTTCATTTTAAGAGTTAAGGAATTATTATGCGAATAGATATTATTACCGTACTGCCTGAGATGTTGCAAGGATTCGTGAATGAATCCATAATGGGACGTGCTCAGAAGAAGGGACTTGCCGAGATTCATATTCATAATCTGCGTGACTATACTGCGGATAAGTGGAAGCGTGTGGATGATTATCCATACGGAGGTAAGGCTGGTATGGTTATTCAATGTCAGCCTCTTGATGCGTGTATCTCTGCCTTGAAGAAGGAACGCCATTATGACGAGATAATCTTCACGGCTCCTGATGGCGAGACTTTCAATCAGTCGGTTGCCAATGACCTTTCGTTAAAGGAGAATATCATTATCGTTTGTGGGCATTATAAGGGTATCGACTATCGTATTCGCGAACATCTCATAACCCGAGAGATTTCCATAGGCGATTATGTCTTGACTGGAGGCGAACTTGCCGCAGCTGTTATTGCCGATAGCGTGGTGAGAATTATCCCGGGTGTTATCGGGGATGTAGAGTCGGCTTTGAGCGATTCCTTCCAGGATAATCTCCTTGAGCCTCCTTGCTATACCCGTCCTGCCGAATATCATCCAGTTGACAATCCAGAAGAGACTTGGGGAATCCCCGAAATCCTGCTCTCTGGTCATGAGGCAAAGATAAAGGACTGGGAAATGGAGCAGGCTCTGGCTCGTACGAAAGCCTTGCGCCCTGACCTCTTGGATAAATAATAAAAGAAAAAGAATAAAAAATGCATTGTTTTTTAGTAGATGTTGCTGAAAAACAATGCATTTTCCTTTCTGTAAATCATGAAAACGTGAAATTGTGTGGGGGAACAATGAATTAATGTTAAAATATTTTGCCAGTTGAAAATATTATAGTTATTTTGCAGTCCCAAACATATAACACTATTTTTAAACATGAAAAAATTTTTAATGACTATGGCTGCTGTTGCTGTATCAGCATCAGTATTTGCTCAGGGAACAGCTATTGTTTCTAATAAAGCCGGAGATAATATTTATCTTGGTGCGAACTTTGGCGTGTCAACTCCACTCAAGGGCTATAAGGTTTTAGGCAATCTTTCTCCTGAGTTGGGTATCCGTATCGGAAAGAATTTCACTACGGTATTTGGCTTGGCTATTGATGCCGACATGCATTTCGCAAGTTCTCCAAAGAATTATAATCTGTATGGTAAAGAATATAGGCTTGACACAAAGACATTTGTAGATAACACAAATATCTCTCTTATTGGTACTGCCAATCTCTCAAATCTTTTTGGCGGATACAAAGGTGAGCCACGTAGCTTTGAGCTTATCGGTCTTGGTGGCTTCGGATGGGGACACAGATTCGGTAACTCAGAACTTGAGGCTCTTACATCTAAAATCGGCCTTGACTTTGCTATAAATCTTGGTAAGGAAAAGGATATTCAGGTATATGTAGAGCCATCTATCACATGGGATATTCTTGGTAGTAAGGAGGTTCTCAACGTTTTGGATTATCATAACGATCGTGGACATTTGTCTTTCAAACTAGGTCTGAACTACAAGTTCATGAATTCAAATGGCAAGCATAACTTTTCTATTGAGCAGCTTCGTGACCAGTCAGAGATTGACGGTCTTAACGCTAAGATCAACGACCTCCGCAGTACAATCGCTGCTAATGAGGCTCGCACTAACCGTGCTCTTACAGAGAAGGATGCAGAAATCAACCGTCTGAAGAAAGACCTTGAGGAGTGCCAGAACAGACCTACAACAGTTGTTGAGCAGGTTGTTAAGCAGACTGCTAACCTCCAGCCAACAGTTGTATTCGGTCAGGGTAAGAGTGCTGTTGAGAAGAGTCAGGAGGCTAATATCTCCCTCATCGCTAACTATATGAAGAAGCACCCAGAGGCAAAGGTTAAGATTTCAGGCTATGCTTCTCCAGAGGGTAACCCAGAGCTCAACCAGAAGCTTTCTGAGGCTCGTGCTGAAGCTGTTAAGAATGTACTCGTTAAGAAGTACAAGATTGCTGCTGATCGCCTTGAGACAGAAGGTCTTGGTGCAACTGATAAGCTCTTCGATGAGGTAGAGTTCAACCGTGTTGCTACATTCACCGACCTCAACAAGTAATTATTCTCTTAGTATATCATAGGAGTTCCGGCAGGTTCGCTTGTCGGGACTCTTTTTTTGTTTTTGTTTCTCCATATCCCAAATAGCATTGCTGTAGTGAAGAACTGCGAAACAGATGATCTTTAGCAAGTAATATTATGAACGAATGAGGGCTGTAAGCCCGATACCTAAAAGGGCGGTTCGTAAGAGCCGTTGATATAAAGCCATATAGTTAAAAGAGCGCTGTAAGTGCGATACCTATAATAAGTGTCGCACCTACGGTGCTCAATTTTTTATGACCTCCCAGATAACAGCTCTTACGAACTGCCCTTTTAGGTGTCGGACCTTCGGCCCTCGCAGAATATGAGAAGAGGGGAGAATCAACGAAATGAAAGCAACTGTGTTTTTTTATTTGTATCTTTTTGCCATATACTTTAGGATTATAAGCAATTCCCTCTATTTGATTGACAAAAAGTAAGGAATCTCCTCGGATTTAACAAAAAATATAAGTAAATTGTTGTTTTTTAGGCGAAAAATCAGTAATTTTGTAGCCAATTTGGGATTTCTTCCGATTATCTTTAAGTAAATATACAAAAACTACAATATGAAACATCAGTTGAGAAGTAGCGTCTGCACAGAAGGCAGACGTATGGCTGGCGCCCGTGCCCTATGGGTTGCCAATGGTATGAAGCGTGAGCAATTTGGAAAGCCAATCATTGCTATCGTCAATTCATTCACACAGTTCGTTCCTGGTCACACACACCTCCACGAGATTGGTCAGATTGTGAAGAAGGAGATTGAGGCTATGGGATGCTATGCTGCAGAGTTCAATACTATCGCTGTGGATGACGGTATTGCAATGGGTCACGACGGAATGCTCTATTCTTTGCCTTCTCGTGATGTTATTGCCGATTCTGTGGAGTACATGATTAATGCTCACAAGGCTGATGCTATGATATGTATCTCTAACTGCGATAAGGTTACTCCGGGTATGCTGATGGCATCTATGCGCCTTAACATCCCTACCGTATTCGTTTCTGGCGGTCCTATGGAGTCACATAAGCTCAATGGTGAGAATGCCGACCTTATCACAGCTATGATCAAGGGTGGTGACCCAACCGTAAGCGACGAGGAACTTGCTCAGGTAGAGCAGATGGCTTGTCCTGGTTGTGGCGCTTGCTCTGGTATGTTCACAGCCAACTCTATGAACTCACTCACAGAGGCTCTCGGTCTCTCACTTCCGGGCAACGGCTCTATCCTTGCTACTCACAAGAACCGTATTCAGCTCTTCAAGGATGCTGCAAAGCAGATTGTGAAGAACGCATTTGCATACTATGAGGATGGTGATGACTCTGTTCTCCCACGTTCAATAGCTACACGTCAGGCATTCCTCAACGCGATGACTCTTGACATAGCTATGGGTGCTTCAACAAATACCGTACTCCATCTCCTTGCTGTTGCTCAGGAGGCTGAGGTTGATTTCACAATGCCTGATATTGATGCACTCTCTCGTAAGGTGCCATTCCTCTGCAAACTCGCTCCAAACTGGCAGAAATACTCTATTCAGGAGGAGAACCGTGCAGGTGGTATCCTCGGTATCATGGGTGAGTTGGCTAAGGGCAATCTCCTTGACCTCTCTTGCAAGCGCGTGAATGGTGCTACTCTTGGTGAGGATATCGAGAAGTATTCTATCCTCAAGGAGAATATTGATCCAGAGGCTTCACGCATCTATCACTCTGCTCCTGGTGGTAAGTTCTCTAACGTGATGGGCTCACAGGATGCTCAGTGGGAAAGTCTTGATACCGACCGTGCTAATGGCTGTATCCGTGATATCGAGCACGCCTACACTAAGGATGGTGGTATGGCTGTCCTGTTCGGTAACATCGCTCAGGACGGATGTGTGGTAAAGACCGCTGGTGTTGCGCCTGAGCTTTGGCACTTCGAAGGTCCTGCCGTTGTCTTCGACTCTCAGGAAGACGCTTGTGAAGGAATCCTTGGCGGTAAGGTGAAGAAGGGCGATTGTGTTGTCATCACCCACGAAGGTCCTAAGGGTGGTCCTGGTATGCAGGAAATGCTCTACCCAACATCATATATCAAGTCTATGCACATGGGTAAGGAGTGTGCCCTTATTACCGATGGTCGTTTCTCTGGTGGTACGTCAGGTCTCTCAATCGGTCATATCTCTCCAGAGGCTGCTTCTGGTGGTAATATCGGTAAGATCAAGGATGGTGACATCATCGTTATTGATATTCCTTCACGCTCTATCAATGTGAAGCTCTCAGATGAGGAACTTGAGGCACGTCCACAGCAGCCACTCAAGCGTAAGCGTGTGGTCAGCAAGGCTCTCCGTGCATACGCTCAGAGCGTATCAAGTGCGGATAAGGGTGGAGTGAGGATTATAGATTAAAAGGCCCCCTCCCGACCTCCCCGAGGGGAGGAGGTTTTTAGATACATTGTGAAATGAACAGACCTTATCAGACTGCCGATCCCGTATTGTACGGGATGCTTAAAGCGTTTGCTGCAAAGCATAGACAATTTCCTACAGAAGCAGAATCTCTTATGTGGAAATATCTTCGTGCAAGTCAGATGGGGGTAAGATATAGACAGCAACACATAATAGGTCAGTTTATTGCTGATTTTGCGTGTGTATCTCCTAAGTTGATTATAGAAATCGATGGTGGTTATCATTCTTTGCCAGAACAGCAAATCAGTGATGAAGAAAGAACTGAATGGCTGGAAAAGCAAGGCTATAAGGTGATTCGTTTCACAAATGAGGAAATACTATATAATATAGAAGCCGTTTTAGAAAAAATCAAATATGAGCAATATAGATAATAGCGTAAAAGGTAACTCAAACCTCTCCCCCTCGGGGGAGACGAAGGGGGGCCTCATTACTGGTGCTGAGGCACTTATGCGATCATTGGAGCATGAGGGTGTAGAGACATTGTTCGGATATCCGGGCGGTGCCATTATGCCGACATTCGATGCTCTGTATGATCATAAGAAGACACTTAATCACATACTCGTTCGTCACGAGCAGGCTGCGGTTCATGCTGCCCAGGGCTATGCTCGTGTTAGCGGAAAGGTAGGTTGCTGTATCGTTACTTCCGGTCCTGGTGCTATGAATACCATTACCGGTGTGGCTGATGCCATGATCGACTCTACACCTATCGTCGTCATCTGCGGACAGGTGGGTGCCGCTATGCTCGGAACTGATGCCTTCCAGGAGGTTGACGTTGTAGGCGTTACCCAGCCAATCACAAAGTGGAACTATCAGATTCGTCGTGCGGAGGATATTCCTTGGGCTGTGGCTCGTGCATTCTATATTGCAAAGTCTGGTCGTCCGGGACCTGTTGTCCTCGACTTCACAAAGAATGCCCAGACTGCCAAGTTCGAGTATGAGCCTCAGACCGTTGACTTCATCCGTTCATATAAGCCTCTGCATCATCCAAGTCAGGAAGCTATCAAGAAGGCAGCACAGATGATTAATGATTCTGTAAAGCCATTCATGCTCGTAGGACAGGGCGTGGAGCTGGGTAGTGCACACAAGGAGCTTCTTGAGCTTTGCGAGAAGGCACAGATACCATTCGGACAGACCCTTCTCGGTCTTTCTGCTGCCCCAACAGACCATCCTCTGAACATGGGTATGCTTGGAATGCATGGTAACTATGCTCCAAACTTCATGACCAACCAGTGTGATTTGCTTATTGCCGTTGGTATGCGTTTCGACGATCGTATCACAGGTAATCTGAAGACATACGCTAAGCAGGCAAAGATTATCCACTTCGATATCGACCCTTCTGAGATAAACAAGAACGTAAAGGTTGACCTCGCTCTCGTAGGCGACTGTAAGGAGACCCTTGCAAGCGTTTCTGAATACGTAAAGCCTGCAAAGCATCAGACTTGGATTGAAGGTTTCAAGCCATACGCAGAGAAGGAGTATAACCTTGTTATCGATGCTGCTCTCAATCCGAAGGAAGGTCCGCTGCTTATGGGCGAGGTTGTCCGCAAGGTTAGTGAGGCAGCAAACAATGAGGCTGTCCTTGTAACCGACGTAGGTCAGAACCAGATGTTCGGTTGCCGTTACTTCAAGTTCACAAAGGAGCGTTCAGTCATTACTTCTGGTGGTTGTGGTACTATGGGCTTCGGTATTCCTGCGGCTATTGGTGCTACCTTTGGTGCTCCTGACAGAACCGTATGTATGTTTGCCGGTGATGGCGGTTTCCAGATGACCATTCAGGAACTCGGAACAATCATGGAGCAGCAATGCCCTGTTAAGATGATAATGCTCAACAATAACTTCCTTGGCAACGTTCGCCAATGGCAGTATATGTTCTTCGACAAACGCTATTCATTCACCCCAATGGTGAACCCTGACTACGAGAAGATTGCCGAGGCATACGGTATTCCTTGCAAGACGGTCGTTGACCGTAAGGACCTTGATGCCGCAATCCGTGAGATGCTCGATACAAAGGGTCCATACATCCTCCAGTGTGCCGTCAAGGAAGAGGATAACGTCCTTCCAATGACACCTCCGGGAGGTAATGTTGATGAGATGCTGTTTGAGGTAGAGTAAGACCCCATCCCGACCTTCCCGAGGGAAGGAGGTTTTAGATACAAATTTCCAATCAAGGATATAAACGATAATGAATAACGATAATATAAATAATAAGGCAAACCAAAATATCTCCCCCTCGGAGGAGAACCGCTATGGAGCTGCCGAGTGTGGCGATTGCAATACCTGTGGTAAGTGCGACGAGCAGTTGCAAGAGGAGGAAACAGCCCTCTTCGATGCCGCTGTACGTGCCGCTGCAGCCATAGATCGCAACTCTTTCGAGAAGAATCTTGCCCGTGAGCGTAAGGCAGCTGAGAAGCATTTTAACAATGGAACTCCTCAGCATGAGACTTTCAAGAGAAATGCCGTTGCGCGTCCTGTTACTCCTGCATGGGAGGGCGCTCAGCTCAATCATGACGGTCTTCCTCTCTATACCCTCATCATCTATTCAGAGAACTTTGCAGGTATCCTGAATCAGATCACCGCTGTGTTCACCCGCCGACAGGTCAATATCGAGTCTCTCAATGTCTGCTCTTCTTCTACTCCAGGCGTACATAAGTACACCATCACATGCTATTGCAAGCAGGAGATGGCAGAGATGCTGACAAAGCAGATTGAGAAGAAGATTGACGTGCTTCAGGCAAACTGTTTTGCTGATGATGAGATATTCATCCTTGAGACATCACTTCTGAAGCTCTCTACTCCTATGGTACTCGCCAATCAGGAGATTAGCCGCATCGTACGTCGTCATGATGCTCGTATTGTTGAGGTGAACCCAACCTACACCATCGTTGAGAAGACAGGTATCTCAACCGACGTGCTGGATAACTTCAACCAGCTCAACGATTTGGGATGTGTGCTTCAGTTCGTTCGCTCTGGTCGTATCGCTATCACCAGGTCTTGCATCGAGAGACTTGATCAGTATATCGCCCAGAGAAAGGAAGAAGAGGCGAGCAATTGTACATTGTAAATGGTAAATTGTACATGTTAGAAGAGACTCTCCACATAGCCACCGACGCCTTCCATTGCGACTTCAAGCATCAGTTGTGTCTTGGGCATCTCGGAAACGACCTGCTCAATGCTGCTGACGTGCATTCCACCAACCGACGCTTCGGAATGTCATATCTCAATACGGTAAACAAGACATGGGTGCTCTCGCGTCTTGCCATCGAACTTGAGGATATGCCACGTGAGCACGACCACATCACAATCACTACGTGGGTAGAGAATGCGATGAAGTATTTCACCAAGCGTAATTGGGAGATACTCTCTGAGGACGGCAAAAAGGTGTATGGATATGCCAAAAGCGTATGGGCGATGATTGATACCGTCACCCGTGAGCCACAGAACATCTTCCTGATAAACGACGGAGCAATCTCCAGCTATGTCAATGCCGACAAGGCGTGTCCTATCGCCGATGTCTCCCGTGTGAAGACACCAGAGATGACCGAGTACACCGAGTTCAAGGTGGAATACTCTGACCTTGACGTCAACGGACATCTCAATTCCGTCCGCTATCTTGACCATGTGATGAATACCTTCCCACTCGATTACCTCCGCAATCACGACATCAAGCGCGTAGAAATAGCCTATGTGGCGGAAGGACATTGGAACGAAACTCTCAGAATCTATCATCTCGAGGAAGATGAACTGAACCACTATTTCCGTTTCACCCGTATGGAAGAAAACGGGGAGGAAACAGAGCTTAGCCGACTCAAGATGGAGTTTAGAGTCTAGGAGGTTAGAAGGTTAGAGGTTAGAGGTTAGAGGTTAGAGGTTAGAGGGTCTTTACCGGTTAGGAGGTTAGAGGTCTTAGACAATTATTCGCTGAGGCTCATCAAGCTAAAGCAAGTGAAAATTGACAATTGAAAATTGAAAATTAATTTTTTAATATCTTAATCTCTTAATTTCCAAAAACCACTCCGACCTTAAAACCTTAAAGCCTGAGAACCTTAAAACCTGATTTCATTTCAGATTGAAAGGAAAAACGCGATAAAAATATCAATTTATTGTAAATTGTATAATATATGCGGGTTTTCTTGCATCATTCAGAAATATTTCGTAACTTTGCAGTCGGAATAAAGTCAAAAGTCTAAGGTCAAAAGTCAAAGGTCGGAAGCCTTGGTCCTTGGTCCTTTGACCTTCGACATAATCATAAGAAGGAATAAGTTATTATATAACAACATTTTTTATAAAAATTAGTATTAACAATGGCAAAAATGAATTTTGGTGGCGTTATCGAAGAGGTAATGACACGTGAGGAATTCCCACTTGAGAAGGCCCGTGAGATTCTCAAGGATGAGACTATTGCTGTTATCGGTTATGGCGTTCAGGGTCCTGGACAGGCATGTAACCTCCGCGACAATGGTTTCAATGTAATCGTTGGTCAGCGTCAGGGCAAGACCTTCGAGAAGGCTAAGAATGACGGTTGGGTACCAGGCGAGACCCTCTTCTCTATTGAGGAGGCTGCTGAGAAGGGTACTATCGTTATGTGTCTTCTTTCTGACGCTGCAGTAATGTCTGTATGGCCAACTCTCCAGAAGTACCTCACTCCTGGTAAGGCTCTTTACTTCTCACACGGTTTCGCTATCACATGGTCTGACCGCACTGGTTGCGTTCCTTCTAAGGATATCGACGTTATCATGGTTGCTCCTAAGGGTTCAGGTACATCACTCCGTACTATGTTCCTCGAGGGTCGCGGTCTGAACTCTTCATACGCAGTTTACAACGATGCAACTGGTCGTGCTCTCGATCGTACACTTGCTCTCGGTATCGGTATCGGTTCAGGTTACTTGTTCGAGACTACATTCCAGCGCGAGGCTACTTCTGACCTCACAGGTGAGCGTGGCTCACTCATGGGTGCTATTCAGGGTCTCCTCCTTGCTCAGTACGAGGTTCTCCGTGAGAACGGTCACACTCCATCTGAGGCATTCAACGAGACTGTTGAGGAGCTCACACAGTCACTCATGCCTCTCTTCGCTCAGAAGGGTATGGACTGGATGTATGCAAACTGTTCTACAACCGCTCAGCGTGGTGCTCTCGACTGGATGGGTCCTTTCCACGACGCTTGCAAGCCAGTAGTTCAGAAGCTTTACGAGTCTGTTAAGTCTGGTAACGAGGCACAGATCTCTATCGACGCTAACTCTAAGCCTGACTATCGTGAAGGCCTCGAGAAGGAACTTGCAGCTCTCCACAACTCAGAGATGTGGCGTACTGCTGAGACAGTTCGTAAGCTCCGTCCAGAGAACAACTAAAATATTCACTTAAACCCTTATATATAAGGATTAGGTTTGATTCTACACAAAACTGAATACCGCTTATGGATAATTTCTTCCATTAGCGGTATTTTCCGTTTATATATGCCTCCGACAAATATCGTAAATGAATAGAACATAATATAGTCCGTTAAATCGGCATTGCAAGGCGTTTTTGTAGGATTTCTATATTTTTCCTCCTTTTTTATTCGTCATATCGAAATTTTTAACTAAATTTGCATCGAAATAACAAAAACAATGTTTTATGACAGCAATTACCATTAATATTCCCAATAGTGATGTTAGCTTCTTCAAGAAGATGATAAAGAAGATGGGCTGGACATATACTATGGCAGGTGAGGAGAGTCAGGTTACAAAACCGCATCTCTACGATCCTGAGACTGGCGAGTATCTTAATGACAAAACTATGAAGGCAATCGAGGAGGCGCACGAAGACATGAAGCATGGCAGATTGAAGTCATACGATTCTGTTGATGCAATGTTTAAGGATTTGGGCATTAACGTATGAAGTATGCAATCAAGCCTTCAAAGCGCTTCGTAAAGGACTTAAAGCGTTGTGAAAAACGTGGCTATGATATGCGGCTTATCAAAGAGGCAATGGTTCTGCTTGCTGAGACAGGAACGCTTCCAGCCACCTACCACCCTCATAAACTATCCGGCGACTATGTAGGTTGCTGGGAATGCCATATCAAGCCTGACTGGCTTCTTGTATGGG
>CAMJKP010000055.1 GCA_946406435.1 uncultured Prevotellaceae bacterium
CGAGCATACTTGCCATAAGGGCATTTTCCTTACCCTTTGCCTCTGCCACCATGCTCTTGAAGCATTGTTCAATAGTAGCATCGTCCTTGCCCTTGGCACGGCGGTCGAACACCTCCCTATAGCATTTCTGTGCAAGACTCGTATTACCTGTCTTGGCAGAATAGGCACCCTTGGCAATGAGCATATCCTCGATGACTTCGCTCTTGCCCGACTGACGTGCATAGCTCTCCATCTTCTCCATCTGTGAACGCGCATCATTAGGCTTGTTGATGCGTGAATACATACGGAAACGTTCCTTCGACACGAGATAATGAAGGTCAGGATTTCCCTTGCCTATGGCAACATCAAGTGCATGGCATGTGGCAAAGGCCTCACGCCACTCGTGTTCCTCCGTCAGGCTGATACTGGTCTTAATACCATCCTCTACCTGTTTCCTCAAACTGCTCTGCGCCTGCATGGATAAGACGCTACCTGAGAGCATTAATAATAGAATTAGTTTTCGCATATAGTTTAGAGTTTAGAGTTTTTTCTTTAGGTTTTCAGGCCTTTTTTAGGTTTGAAGGTTTTGAGGTTTTTAGGTCAGACTTGCTTTAGCTTGGTGAGCTTGTGAACAATGCCCATTAGCGATGCAGACCTCTAACCTTCTAACCTCTAACCTCCATTTACCTGCACATCGCCACGCAAATCATATCCTGGAAGTCCTTGGCATTCTGTGCTCTGAGCACTCCCTGATTTAAGATGCTGAAGGCGAGTACATGACCATTTGCAGCCTTGGCATAGCCGGCGAGACTACTGACACAAGTCAATGTTCCTGTCTTTGCCCTTATGCAGCCTTGTGCCTTCGTTCCCTTGAGACGCTTTGCAAGCGTACCATCATAGGCAGCAAGCGGCAGCGAAGGTATCAGTTGGTTGTATATGGTGCTGTTCTCGTAGGCATATCTCAGGAAAGACACTTCCAACTCGGCTGTTACGTAGTTGTAGAGCGAGAGTCCTGAACCGTCCGCAATTCGGTAGTTTGCAGGATTAAGTCCCATCCTTCGCATCAGATTCTGCTCAAAAGCCTTTGCGCCAGATGCACGTGCAGGTTTGTTGAATGCTGCTGCAAGATGATAGAACATCGACTCTGCGTAGAGGTTGTCACTTTCCTTCATCATCCTACTTAGAATCTGGTCAATGCTATGCGCGCGCGAACATATATCATTTGCAAGCAATGGTGCTTTCTCTTCTACAACCTCACCCTTCAGGACGATGCCCTGTCCTTCTATCTCTGCCATGAGTTTCTCCATCAACTGATCCTTACGCGAATAGACGAGAGGCGAGAGAACGGGGTTATCATCATCCCAGCACCATCCTTCTCCAAAGAGATCCTTTTCCTTGAAAGAACGGTCAGCGCAGAGGTTTCCTTCTATAGTGTCAACGCCCATCTTCTTCAATGACTCCACAAAGGCGATGAGGTCGTCACGGTTGAAACGCGGATCCATACCGCCAACAACATACACATTACCCTTGAGCGTGCGGGTAGAGTCAACCACCATGCCCGTATTCTTCAGATATGTCTTGAACTGATACGAGCCTCCAAGCTTGTCGAGTGCCGTTATGGCGGTGAGCAACTTCATGGTGGAGGCAGGACGCAGCGTCTGTTTCTCGTTGACTGCATAGAGCAGCGAATCTGCGGTGAGGTCGTATATCATGACGGCGAACTGCGATGTCTTCACTGTGCGACTCTTCATTATGATGGTGTCAAGACGAGCCCTGAGCGATTCCGGCCAAGGCAGGGTATCGTTTGCGAGAGAGTCCCCGACAAGGGCGAGCGAGTCGATGGAAAGAGAATCACTAAACGCATCAATGACTTCCTCCTGTACCGGTTTCTGCGGCTCCACCACCTTCACCACATGAGGCTTGCGCCTTACCTTCTTCTTCGGCTTCACCTTCGGGCGCTTCGGACTTTCAATTGAAAATTGAGAATTGAAAATTGAAGATTCTGTCTTAGCGTCCGAATAATTGGCGGAGAGGAAAAGGAGTAAGAAGAAGAGGAAGAAGCCTCTACCCCCGACCCTTCCCCCGCCACGGGGGAAGGGAGTGGTTACATATGAAGGCGATTTACCTTTTGATATTTTACGACTTATCTTTTTCAATTTCGATTTTTTCTTTTTTGATCTGAGTTACAAATGAAGGCGACTTACCCCTTGATCTGAAATACTATCTAAAATCCCTCCCCCTCGGGGGAGATGGAGGGGGGCCTTGGGGCTCTTTTTACTTATGCGGATAATCCGTCGTATAATGCAAGCCTCGGCATTCCTTTCTCTCAATAGCCCATCGGGTAATGAGATATGCGGTGTTGATCATATTGCGGAGCTCACATATATCCCTTGTAGCCTTCACGCGCTTGAAGAGTTTCTCCGTCTCCTCATAGAGTACGTCGAGACGTGTCCATGCCCTTTGCAGACGGAGGTTGGAGCGCACGATACCGACATAGTTTGCCATTATCTCGCCTACCTCCTTCACACTCTGGGTGATGAGCACCTTTTCCTCGTTGGTCATCGTGCCCTCATCGTTCCATTCCGGTACGAGGGTGTTGAAATCATATTCATCAACGTGTGCAAGAGAATGGCGGGCTGCCGTCTCTGCATAAACCACAGCCTCGATGAGTGAGTTACTTGCAAGTCGGTTACCACCATGAAGACCTGTGCATGAACACTCACCTATAGCATAGAGGCGACTGATGGAAGAGCATCCATTAAGATCGACCTTGATACCACCACACATATAATGGGCTGCAGGACGTACAGGGATATAGTCGGTCGTTATGTCGATACCTATCGTCAGACACTTATGGTAGATATTAGGGAAGTGCTTGCGAGTCTCCTCCGCAGGCTTGTGGGTAACGTCAAGGCATACGTGGTCAAGACCATGAATCTTCATCTCCTTGTCTATGGCACGTGCCACGATGTCACGTGGAGCAAGGCTCAGACGCTCATCGTACTTCTCCATAAACGTCTCTCCGTTAGGCAGACGCAGTATGCCGCCATATCCGCGCATTGCCTCGGTGATAAGGAATGCCGGATGCGTCTCACCCGGATGGAAGAGAGCCGTAGGATGGAACTGCACGAACTCCATGTCGGCAACCGTTCCCTTTGCACGATACACCATCGCCTCACCGTCACCCGTTGCGATGACAGGATTCGTCGTGGTCTGATACACGGCTCCACAGCCACCCGTACACATCAACGTCACCTTACTGAGATACGTATCCACCTTCTGCGTCTCGGGGTTGAGGACGTATGCACCATAGCATTTTATATCCTTGTTACGGCGTGTCACCGTCACACCGAGGTGGTGCTGTGTGATGATCTCCACGGCGAAGTGGTGCTCCTTAACCTC
The DNA here is from genome assembly GCA_946406435.1 of uncultured Prevotellaceae bacterium. Lineage (GTDB taxonomy): Bacteria > Bacteroidota > Bacteroidia > Bacteroidales > Bacteroidaceae > Prevotella. Next base: position 3,382 of record CAMJKP010000055.1, read on the forward strand.
GATGTCGGGATTGGCACGCACGGCAGCAATGAGTCCGCGCTGTATCTCTGCACCTGTGTCATCAGCGTGATGCAGTATGCGGAACTCTGAGTGACCGCCCTCACGGTGTAGATCGAACGTGCCATCCTCCTTCTTGTCGAAGTTGACCCCCCACTCCACCAGTTCCTTTATCTGCGACGGAGCCATACGCACCACCTGCTCCACAGCAGCACGATCGGAGATGAAGTCACCCGCTATCATCGTATCCTCTATGTGCTTCTCGAAGTTATCAACCAAGAGGTTTGTGACAGATGCCACGCCACCCTGGGCAAACGAGGTGTTTGCCTCGTCCAATGCCGTCTTACATATTATGCAGACCTTACCTTTCTTTGCCCTCGCTATCTTGAGGGCGTAGCTCATACCGGCAACTCCTGCACCGATGATGAGGAAGTCATATTTGTATTTCATAACTAATTACGAATTAGCTGTTATCTATTTCAATTTTCAAATACCAATTATCAATTTTCATTTTCTCAAAAGCCCCTGTGCCTACCTCGTCAGAGAGAACTGCATCGACACTCCGAAGTCGTGAGTAGTGGTAGGATAGCTGCTCGACGTTAGCAGCGGAGTGTTAGTCTGAGAGTTATAGTAGAGGGCAGCCTTGAGCAACTTCGACACAGAGTATTCAGCTGTGAAACTGAGTTTGAATGCCTTGTTGCCGCTGCTTGCCGAGCTCTCACGCCCCTCGATACGGCTGTCAATGCTGCGATTGATGGATGCCTGATTGCGCAGGGTGATGTCAAGGCGCAGGTTCAGGTCGTGATTGAATGACTTCGAGTTCTTTGATGATGTCTTCGACTTGTTTGTGTCCCTGTCGGCATCGTCACCCCCTCTGCCACGTGGGGAGGAGGCTGACTTCACCAGTCGGCGGTTACGCCCTGAGAAGCTGAAGTCGTTTATCTTATATCCGCAGCCGAGCTGGAAGTCCTTTGAGTACGTCTCGTTGAGCATCACGCTTGCCATGGAGAGGGTGAGGACACGGGTGGTTTTATACGCCAGATTGAAGGACATGTTGTTCTTCATCGTCACATCCACGCCGAGCAGTGGTGAGAACGTCTCGTTGATGCTTACCTGTGACACATCGTAGCTGCTGTTAGGCACTGGCACGTCCGCTCCGTCGGTGCTACCCATGATGAAGCCGAGCCCCTCACCCATCAGCGATCTGTAGGTAAGGAAGGAACGATATGACCCGACGGCATACACGCTCCTGTAGGAGTGATTCAGGTTGACACTCTTGAAGATGTTCTGGAAGAATGTCATGTTGCTCAGACCGCTGTAACGTATATTCCAGTTTGGCAGCATCTTGGTGAGGGCGGGGAAGATACTCAGGCCGTCGGTACCTGCATAGGTGCTGAGGAATGCAGGGACCATGACATCGGCACTATACATATTGACGCCTGCAACCTCCGAAGGATTAAACGGCTTGCCTGAATACTCGCCCATACCTTCAGGATACACGGCACGGGCATACTGCGCCTCTACCCTTGAACGGAAACTCTCAAGAGAGTTGCAGAACCTGTCGAACGATGCCGAACGGAAACCGTTCTCCGCACTTCCCATTCCCTCAAAAGCTGACTTGATGGAGATGGTGGTCATGTTGAACTGTCCGCTATGGCTTATAGGGAATCCGCCAGCGTCGCCATACATAAACTGCATGGACTTGTTTCGTGTCACGGTGCGTGAGGCATTGAGGTCTATCTTCAGGTTACGGGCAGGCTCAAGGGTTGCCTTCAGGCTGAAGTCCTCTGTCTTATTGGTTGCAGCAGGAGTGGTGGCAATAGTGTCACCGGCAAGCCATCCGTTCTCCCTTGCCTTCTGCACATAGTCGTCGCCTACGAAGCCGAAAGCAAAGCCCAGTCCCGGAGCCAGAGCGTCATCGGTTCCCGTATTCTCTGTTTTCTGTCCCAGCACATCGCCGACAGAAGGCAGATATCCAGGCAATGACATTGAATACTGGTTGCGATATGTGATGTTCACGTTACGCACCATCATGAGCAATCGGGCAAAGGACTGCGTGAGCCTGTACCATTGCTGCTCATCCTTCTTTGGCTTGGCAACAATCGTGACCTTCATCGTCACGGCAGAGTCGGCCTTGTTGATAACACGTATCTTGTTGTCGTCCATCACCTTATACTTGACAGGGATGAGCTTACCCTCCGCATTGCGCGCAGTAACGGTAAGGCTCTTCGACTTCTTGCCATGAACGAGCACGGTTGACGTATCTGCCTTTATGGTCACCTCCCTCTCAAACCTGTTACGATTCTGGACAAGCTGTTTCTTCTTCTCAGCATCAGCCTTCTTTTCTTCCTGAGCCTTCTGCTCCCGTTCCTTCTTTTCCTCGGCAAGTTCCTTGGCAGACTTTGACTTATCGCCCTTGCCCTTTACTCTTTCATCCTTATTCTTTTCACCATCCAAACTCTCATCCTTATTCTTTTCAACCTTATTCTTAGGAGCCACTCGCTTCACCGGCTTCTTGAAACGCTCGTTTACCTTCTTCAGGTAAGGAATCTGATCATAGAGTTTCTCCAGAGTCAGCATACTGTTGATTCTAAACTCACGGTTCATACCTATGGTATTGCCAAGCGAGCGTCCATCTGCCAACTGAGTACCCCTCTGCCAGTTATAGTTTGAGGTATAGTTGGCATCAGCATTAAGCCAGTTGAATATCGGTATGAGATTGAGCGGCAACTTATAGGAAGCAGAGAATGACTGCTGATAATCCAACGGAGTACCCATGTGCATCAGACTCTGACGGACAATAGAATCTCTCTTTGCATCAAATTCATCAAGATACCTGTCCCTGTCAGCCTGCGTATATAGCTCCTGTATCTCGGCATGGGTAGCACTCTGGAAATTGAGGTGAAGGTTCTTGGTAAGGTCCCAACGTATGCTGAAATCACGATTCCATAGATATTGCGCATCATAGGTCGCAGGAATGGACTCAGAAGTACCGAGGTCTTCAACATCACGTTCCTGAAGTTCATACCGATAGTGGTTTATATCAGTATTGAACGATATGTTCTGAGGCAGCCAATACAGGCTGAATCGCTTTACGATGTCAAGATACTTTGATCTGTTCTTTATCTTCTTGAAAGGTTCAAAAGGCTTATACACAGGAGTCCAGGAATATGCCATAGAGCCTTTCCAGTTGTCCTCATTCTCGTATACGGTTGTCTCGCCTGTAGTATTGTTGTGAGAGTGACTATATGAGAACGAGAAGTTGGCAGGGTCATAAGGCATAGGATGACGTTTCGTGGCAATTCCAACCCTTACTCCTGAAAGCGAGAAGTTCGTACTTACGTTCTTCATTATCGCAATACTTGAGATGGAGTCTCTCTCACGCTTGCTGCCTGCAGCCTCCAAAGCATCGTCAAGCTCCATGTCTGTATCGAGAGGATTGAACTTCGGTGCCGTCTTTTCACGTGTTACGCTATAATACAACGGTGCCTGCACCTTTGCCTTCTCTGGGAAGAACTTACCAAGCTCGAAATTGGTGGTTACACTATACGTGGAGAAATTGTCAGTAGAGCGTGAAGCCACGCCTTCCTCAAGTCCACCAAATCCTTCACTTGTGTATCTGCCGCTGGCGTTTACGTTACCGAAATCCGACAACTGCACGTTGAGATTGCCCTGTGCAGCCCATCCGCCAGAACTTTCAGGGTCAAGAAGTCGAAGCTCATTAACCCATACCTCACCACTCTTCTCCGTACCGGAAAGGTTTCTCACACCTATGACCATAGTCTTCACCTCACCAAGAGTAGGATTACCCATGATGCTTATCTTGTTCTTCGGAGTGTCATCGTCATAGACACTATACTCAGAATTATAAGATGCAAGACCCGCATTCTTAGCCTTGTTGCGTGCCTTCTTCAATGCAGTAAACTTATGCAGATTGATATTCAGCATGTTTTCCTCAGGCCACACGGCACGGCAGTCGGCACCAGAATATGTGCTATACTTACCAGGAGGCGTAAGCTTGAGCGGAATCTCATACTCGTAGTAATTGCTCTTGTAGTCAGAGCCAAGTCGGATGAAGAGAGCCAGCTGATCATCCTGCAGGTTGGAGACATTAGGTTCAAGAGCATTGGCATGCACGAACATCTGCAAATTGTTGTACTGACGCATATCCAGCGTCATATTCTTATACACAGCCTTTGCATCGCCAGAACTCATACCTGTAAGCATGAAGTTCATAGCAGACTCATTGCTCTCTGTGAGCTGTGGCTGCGACGGGTCAACAACACGAGTGATACCAGGAGGAAGCACATAGTTGACAGGTGTCTTTTCTCCATTCTCCTCAATATTCACATCGCTGACTGACATTTGGGCAGTATTTGCAGAGTTTGTGTTAAGGTTCTGCTCATAGACACGCCATTCACCACGCACAAGGTCGAGGTTGGCGAAACGCAATATAACAGGTTTCTCGAAGTTGGTCATGAACATACGCATGAAGCGGATGCTTGTGAAATCGTTGATAGAACCAATCCTCTCCCTGTCAGGAGACTTGATAGGAATACGGAACTGATACCAGTCAACTACCGATCTCTGACCATTCTTCAAGGTACGTGTGGCACTACGCTTGTCAACGATGTAATTAGAACCGACCACGAAATCCTCAGGACGGATGCTGACCCTATACTGATAATATTTCTCGTATTCGTTCAGGGTATAGTCCTGATTTATATCCTCTACATCAGGAGTTGTCTTATATGAAGAATCAAAGTTGCTATTACTCTCAGGAGAGTTACCCTGAGGATTGTTGATATACTTGTATCTCTCAAGGATGGATGCCTTACGCTGATCAAGCTCTGCACCACGGAAATAGCGATAGTTATCACCAGCAGGGTCGGCATTGATAGAGTCAAGGGCAGGGCTTGACACGTTAGCATTAACGTATGTAAGGAAGTCCCGATAATGACTTCTCTCTTCCTCATCTGTAAGTCCGTTCAAACCCACATCCTGCTTGTCGCGTGAACCTCCTGTAGTGGCAAAAGCGTATGTCACCGTATTCTGCGTAGGTATCTTACCCCACTGGGTCCAGGTAAATGACTGACTACCATCCACAGGCATACCACTCTCATAGAACTTCTTTCCATCACGAAGCACATCCTCAGATATATCTCCAAGATTGAAATAGAGATCACCGCCATGTTGTGATGCCGTTCCATCCTCACGGGTATAGATGAATGGGTCAAGCATCCAGAACTCGATATACTCGATATTGGAAGCCTCGAAATCACTATTGTCAAGCTTACGCATCATACCACCCCACGCATTACGAGGTTGGGTGAGATGACCTGCCTGATCAAGACTTGTGGTAAAGTTATAAGGTCCTCTTTCCTCTGGATAATACGCAAGATTAAGGATTGACAAAGTACTTGACACACCGGAATATGCACTCTGGTCACGGTTCGGGAACACCTCCTTGGTATAGACTTCACGAACATAGTGATTAGACAACTGCTCAACATCGCTCTTGATATGGCTCGGTGTAAGTGTAGAACCGTTTCTTGTAAACAGAGGGTCAATTGTGTACCATGCAAGACGTGCTCTGTTATAACCACTTGTAAGGCCTGACTTGTCTTGCGACTCCTTGAACATGGATGGTACGCTTGACAGCATCCACGACGTAGGTGTACTTACGTCATTTTTTGACTTTGTTGACTCAAAGTCATCAATATACGAAGCATTGTCCTGTGTACCACTAGCCTGACCTGCTATGAGTTGAGCAAACTCACCACTAAGTTGGATATTTGAAGGCTGAGTGACATGCAGGAACGGTATCTTGTTGAGCATACTGGTCAACCATTGGCTCTCTTTTTTCCAGCTGAGATTCACACCCCATATCGTATTGTTCAGAGGCTCTGCACCCATCTGTACCTTTGTCGTAAGGCTTTGCTCAGAAAGATGCTGTATCGTACCGCTCATCTGGAAGTCTTTCGTAAAGTCATATTCCCAGTTGAGTCCGAACATAGTCTTTCGTTGCTGACCATAGTCGGTATTACTCTCAAGCGAAACATTTATGGCTGTACCTGCATCTATGATACTCTGATTGAGAATCGTAACCTCACCTGCCGAATAGTCAACAGAATAGTCACTACCCTCCACCAGTTCCTGACCAGCAGCAGTAACTTTAACAGAACCCTGAGGCACATTATATGCACCCAACGAAATCACATTGGCTGCACTTCCCTTGAACTGACCTTGAAGTATATACTTATCCTTCTCGGCTATCTGCTTTGCCACAGTCTTCGTAGAATCGTACAACTCTCTATAGACATACTTACTTGCCTGTATTGAATCAAGACCATTTTGTTTAAGATACTCAAAGAGGCTTTTTCCGAAAGGCTCTACCTTCGGAAGGAATACACGACCATTACTTACAGTATATCCTTCAACGAAATCAAAGTAACCGTTAGAATTCGGCTTATTATTGTTATCTATACGGTCTGCACCAATAACACGGAGCAATGGTGTATTTTTGACTTTTGCATCTGGCAGATAGTTGAGATAGACACCTGCAGTATCACTCTGGTACTTGATATCAAGTCTGAATTTCTGCTTCTCGACATTTGATGCGAGATAATACACGTTCTTCATCATCAACGGCCAGTTTCCCTGTTGAGGATTGTTCGATGTATTCTTCAACGACTTCACAAAGAGCGCCTTTTCTACATCATCATTTCTCTGAGAAGCCAGTTCTCCCACACGATAGACCTGACCGTTGTATGTATATTCAAAAGCCACGGCAAGTACCTGATCCGTCTGAAGTGTTGACTTCAGGGAAACATAACCGAGTGCTGTATTTACAGTATATTCCGAAGGAGATAGTTTGCGAGCCTTTTCAAGTTTCTCGTAGTCAACACCGCCTACAAAACCAGGGATACCATCAAGCACAGTTGCAGTCTGGTCGATACTTCTGGCATCGCCATATCTTGTGACCATTTCATTATACTCGTTGTTGGCACCATTGTCAGGCACAGCAAGTTCATTCCCCTCCCACATAGAATTTTTCGGTTTTCCTTCACCAAGGTCAGTAAGCGCGATGATGTTACGGGTATCCGTTGTCTGGCCGGTCTTATTCGTCACCCAAATCTCCACATTGGTGATATTAACTCCAGAGGAAATGCTCGGCAAAGTACTGAGCGCCTGGTCATACATTCCACGGAAATATTGCGAGAGGAAGAAGTGACGGTTCTCATCATAGTTGGCTGCATCTATCTCAAAAGGTGTAAACTGTGCCCCCCCCTTAGTGCTCACGCTCTTTGAGTTTGACTTCTTCTGAGATACTACCGTCTGGAGCTTGAGTTTACCAAACTGCATGTCGGTTCTAATACCGAAGAGTGAAGTAGCTCCTGTAACAAGAGACGAGTTAGTCGGGAAACTCACGTTTCCTGCCTCTACAAGTTTTATTATCTCATCCTCCTTACCCTCATACTTCAGTTTCATGTTCTGAGCATCAAAATCGAAGGTAGCGTCGGTATTGTAGTTAAGGTTCATGTTTACCTTGTCTCCTACCTTACCGGTCACGTTGAGATTTATCTTCTCGTCAAAGTCTATGGATGTAGTGTTTCTGTTTCGTATAGGTAATGACGGATTGTCTATTGACTTGACAGTAGCGCCAAATTTGAGTTCGGCTGTTCCCTGTGTCTTGATTCGCACGCCACCAGGACCGAATATCTTCTCAGCAGGTCCCAACTCAAAGTGCATATCCGTGAAACTGAACTTATCCTTGCCCTTGGTCTGATAAATCTCATCATTCTTTGAGCGGAAATATTCAGCCAGCTTCTGCTTCTCTACCCACTTCTGATATTCCTGCAACGACATCATCACAGGTGCAGCAACCCATGTATTACCCATCTTTGAACCTATCACATAGCGGTCAAGGGTATCATTATACACGACTTCCTGCTTCAGGTTCTCCGGACGGTCGAGGTCTGCAGCCCCCTGCCCGAGGTCGTCGTATGTTATAGGCATAGTACGCTGAATCTTCCAGCGAGGATGCAGAAGGCTGTCAGGAATAGTATCCTCCTGAATTGTAATCTGCCTTCTTATCTCGGTTTTACGAACTTTCGGTTTCAAGGTATCGCCATCTTCCTGAACGGTTCTTCCACCTTGCCTTGCAGTCCTGTCATCTTGAAAAGACACAGCTCCCCATATCATCGTCGGCATGACGATGAGCAGAATCCCTAACCAAGCCTTCTGAATCAAGCGAAGGAGATTAGTAAATGTTTTCTTATGAGGATATGCCATTCGAGAATTATACTATCTACTCCCTCCCCTCTACGGGGAGGGCTAGGGAGGGGTCTTTTTACTTTATCAACTTCAACGCCTGCTTTATCACCTGCTCAACAGGCAACTCCGGATGAGCTTTGAGGATATCAACTACCACCTTCTGACTTGGAGCTGGCGCGAAACCGAGCATTGTAAGAGCGCCAACAGCCTCATCGCGAACCTCATTCTGCTCTGCGGAGAGAATCGGCATACCGGCAGCCGCAGCACTTGACTGCAAATCGGCAATAAGTCCGCTTGCCAACATCTTGTCTCGCAAATCCACGATTATGCGCTGAGCCGTACGGAGTCCTATACCCTTTACCGACTTCAGCATCTTCTCATTACCTGAGGAGATGACATTAACCAATTCGGTAGGAGTAGTGGCAGAAAGAATCATACGAGCGGTATTGCTGCCCACCCCGCTAACGGTTATCAGCATACGATACAGCTCTCTCTCCTGCTTGTTCACAAAACCATAGAGGGTATATGAATCATCACGTCCACCAGTCATTATTGCCTCGTGGATGTAAAGCTTCACTTCCTTCTTTGTCTGAATTGCCGTATAGGTATTTAGCGAGATGTTAATACCATACCCCACACCTGCAGCCTCTACAACTGCCTGCGTTGGAGTCACCTCCGTCAGTTCGCCTTTAATGTATTCTATCATGTTCTTATGCTATCGTACTATTTTATTATTATAAATAATAACGTGCGCGTACATACAATTATTGCATAAGTAACAAAAATGAGCATTAATTATTTTAGGTTTTCAGGTCGAAAGACAAAAGGCAAAAGACATTAGCCTTTAGACTTTAGACATTTATAGACACATAAAAAAACGGAGCATTCATTTCTGATGCTTCGTTAATATTATCTTTTAGAATATTTTACCTTACGGAAACAGTGTAGCGTTTACCCTGTACTTTTTAAATTTAACCTGTAATAACAATCTTTTTTCCTATAAAAGCTCTTACCTTATGAGCATATCATTATTAACAATTAAATTTTTATCTTTTTACCTAATCAAGCTTTTTACCAAAACAGATTGGAACTTTTTCGTTTAGCCAAATGAACAAAGTCAAACTTGTTCAAACTTTGTCATGGCAGGAAAAATGTCGGATGAAATCCAACTTTGCTTAATGTTATCCGTTATTTGAATATAATCTTTTACCGTTATAGAAAGCCATTACTTTCTTAAGACGGTGCAAAATTACGAATTGTTTGCGAACACACCAAATTTTTTTCAAAAAAAATGATGCATACAAGTGTATTTTTGACAAAAAACAACAAATTGAGCAAAATTTTATGCGCATTTTTACATTTTTTTGCAAATTTTCTTCCAAATGCCAAACATCTTGCCAATCAGGAAACGCACTTTTTTTCTATCGTTTGCACAAACCTCTTTGCTTGTAAATACACGCAATATTTCCATATAAGTAAGGACAAAGTAAGTTCGCTATGACTCCGTAATAAAAAGGAACCAAACTCGATGGAACTCCCATTTTTTACGGGAAATAGCGGACCTTCATCGAGTTTGGTTCGGAGGAAGAGCGAAGGAAAAGCGAAGGAGAATCGGAATCACGGCGGATTTCCGATTCTCCTTACTCTTCATTCAAACTTATAGACCGTTAACCTCTTTCAGGTTTGCAATTGCCTTTTTGAGGTCAGACATTGTAATTCGTCCGTATGGGTCGAACTTCTGCTGACTCTTTTCTGAGCCGCCCTTACCTTCAATAATATGCCAGGTAGCACACCAGCAAATAGCCTCCCAGTGGTCAGAGTCGATGTCGTAATAGTCAATATACTCGTCACTACGTCCGAAGTCGATCTCGCGCTTCAGGTTGAATGCCTCTGCGTATCTCATAAGCATAAACGTAAGGTCCTGACGGGTAATCCACTTGTTTGGAGCGAAATAGTCGCCTAAGAACTCAGGGAAGCCCATTGTCATAGCCCTCAACTCACCCCAGACGATAGCTGACTCGTATTTTGTGCCTGCTACGTCCTTGAAACTTGACTTATACTTTGAAACGTTTGGCTTACCAGCCATTTCGTAGAGGTAATTCAGCACATATCCACGTGTAAGGCAGTCGCTTTCCTTAACGCCAGGATCAAGTGGAGAGTATTTTTCCTTAGCAGCAGGTGTACCGTTTGAAACGTCGTTTATCTTCACACCTATGTTAACCCAAAGGTAAAGCTTGTTATCATCACCTGTAGATACTTCGCCACCAAGATTTATATACCATTCCTCGTCAACCTTCGTCTCACGCACATAAGTACCCTCGTGATACACCTTTATAAGATATGGGTTGCTGCTGAGATCCAAAGATGTGAACTTATTATAAGCAGCCCACAAGAAGCGGAGTTGTGGATTCTTTGACAGATTCAATGAGGTGAGAGCGTTATTCTGACACTGGAGTATTACAAGCTTAGGATTCTTTGACAGATCCAATGAAGTGATTGAGTTATAACTACAAATCAGCTTGTAAAGCTCTGGGTGATGGGTAACATCCAATTTCTTAATACCGGTCTTTGCACAGTTGTAAGTCTGCAAGCCCTTCATGTTGTTGATATTAACGTTACCGAGCTGTTCGTTGTCCCAAATATCGAGACGCTTCATCAATGGGTTATGTGAAAGATCCAAAGATGTGAACTTATTGCGGAAAGCATCCAAGTGCTGGAGCTTTGGGTTCTTACTCAGATCAAGTTTCTTGAGTCCGCAAGAACCGCACATAAGGTGCTCCAATTCTGGGTTATGGGTAACGTCCAATTCCTTGAGCGGAGTGGTATTACACTCAATATACGCCATCTTTGGGTTGTTCTTTACGTTGAGTGTCGTAAGGTTTGGACAGTCATGACAATATACCCAGACAAGATCAACCAAACCGGTAAAATCGAGCTTAGAGAACTTGTTTCCTGAACACCAGATACCTGTGAGCAACTTATTGTGGCTGAGGTCCCAATCAGCAATCTCGTTGTCCATACAATAGATGCCTCGTAGCTCTTTCAGATACTCAATACCCTTGAGCGATTTGATGCCCATATTCTGGCAATAGATGTTGCGGATGTATAGAATCTCCTGCTTATCCAAAGTGCCGTCACCGTTCTTATCGTAGTCACGGCTGGAAATCAACGCTCTGAACTTTGGGTCAGGGAATGTGGTAGCGTTGATTTTAACAGCCACAATCTCTTCTCCTACAGCATCAGGATAATTGGTTGAAGGCGTGTCAGAAGGTGGAGTTGATGGTGGTGTTGTAGTTCCCGTAGAACCATTCCCCTCTTCAGTTCCCCCTCCATTTCCATTCTCATTTCCAGTTCCAGTTCCATTTCCGTCTTCAGTTCCCCCTTGATTACCGTTCTCATCAGGTGACGATGATGTGCCTTCTGAAGCTTCTGAACCCTCAGATGCTTCTTCAGTTTTCTCTTTGGAGATGAGTTCGTCGTCTTCCTCGTCTTTGCCGCAGGCTACGACTAATGAGCCAACGAGCAATAGTGCAACGCACTTGAGCAGATACTTTTTCATTGTTGTTAATAAATATTAGTTATCGTGAATATGTATGTATGTCAAGTTATAATTGCCTGTAAATTTTGCAATTAGCGAATTTCTAGAATCTTTTAATAGCAGAACAAACAAACAACACACAAAAAGCTTCATGTTAAGCGGGAGCAAAATTACTGAAATTTTCTGTATTTTGGACGATTTTTACAATTTTTATGACGTTTTGACAACAAAATTAGCACTAAAGCGCATAAAAAAGCACAGATAACACACAAAATATTTTGTTATTTTGAAATAAAGTATTAATTTTGCAGCGGTTAATTTATTAAGGTTAGAGGGTTTGGAGGTTAGGAGGTTAGAGGTTAGAGGTCAGCATCGCTAATGAGCAATCCGACCTGAAAACCTATAAACCTGAAAACCTTTAGAAAAAGTGTAAAACTGAAAAGACATGAGAAAGTATGTTATAATGTTCTTTTTGATTTGTGCAAATGCTGTGTTCGCACAAGTCGTCCCAGATAGTGTTGATCTGAGAAGCAATTCCTATTGTGCTGAATTCGAGAACAATGCTCCTGCAAGAAACAAATATGAGATTGCGAAGAAGTGGTTTTCCACCAACTTACAGAATTTCAGGGACATCATCGTTAGCGAAGATGCTCGACGCTGTAAGATTGTTCTCAAGCCTCTGGTACTCTACAAGGCCGACAGCTATTCAAGATGCTATCTCGCCACATTACTGACTTTTGAATGTGACAACAAGCATTTCTCTCTGAAGTTCGATAATGTCAAGAAGAGAGCGGCATTCAGTACGATGGCAAACATCGAGAGTGCCGATAGCGTATATCTGCAGAGCAAACTGACAACTGATATTGAAATCGGCAAGTATCGCAGATATAAGGAGCTGAAGGCAAAGAATGCGCCAACAGCCGAGGAACTGAAAGAAATAAGGGCTTGTGCCTTCTTCGACAACTATACCGAGGATGCTCTCCGTAGGGAGAACATGGTTTACTACCATGAGTTGCAGAATATAGTAGCCGAAATCGTAAACAAGCTGAAGCTGACTTTAGAGGAATAACATCTAAATACAAGATAATCGACCGAAAAAACGGAGGAAGAGTCTCGCTCTTCTTCCGTTTTTGCGTTAATGCACAAAAATTTATGCCGACTTTGTTATTTTTTATATAAAATATGTACGATAAAGAAAAAAAAATATTATCTTTGCCCTCACAAAACCGAAAACGCACACCAGTTTAAGACTGACACACTCTTTTTTGAGGGTGCTTAGATACATTGCCCAGACTTAGACAATACATAATTATTATATATAATAACTTAAAAAATTAACTATGAGAAAAATTTACGCTTTTCTTGCGTTATGCCTCATCTTTATAGGTGCGACATCCGCAATGGCCGCTGACGGAAGTACTTTCAAGGACTTCTCGATTGACCTTACGACGGCAGAGCCGGTTATTCCGGACAACGTAACTCAAGTTTCCTACCCACAGGAGAATTATAAAGCAACGCCAAACAGCGGCGACCTACGACATGGTTGGAGCTGGTTTGCTGCTAAGTTTGCAGTTGACGGTCCTGTAAAGATTACCCTTGGAGGATGTCAGTACATCAGCGACGGCTATGAGGGCTATGTAACTGATGACAAAGGCACAAAGCTCGGTGACATCAAGAACAAGACCGAAAAATGTTACCACGATGGCGGTAATGTAGCTACATTCGAATACAAGGGTGAAGCTACAACTCTTATCGTTTATTGTGGACATTATTGCCCATTACTGAAGGTTGAGAAGATTGAGGTTCTTCCTGACAACGTCAAGGAAAAGGCTATCTATTCAACCAAGTTCCAGGATTGGACAGCTTCACAGGCAAAAGACAATCCTTCAATCAAGGTAAACACTACTGACGGTCAGGAGATTACATTCAGTCTCTATGGCACACATGTGGTTCCTGATGGTCCAACATCTGACGATGTAGCAAAGAAGCTCACATCTGAATGTATTACTACAGGCTATCTTCAGGCTGAGAAAAAGGACAAGATTGAAAATGCAACAAGTGGTGCTACAATCACGACTTCAGCATTCGACAACATCACAAGCCTGACATTCGTTCATGCAGCTACTGGCAGCAACCGTGGCTGGGGCTTGAAGGTAAAGGGTGACGGTGACGATGACTGGGTTGTACTGTCAAATGCCGTTGCTAACCCTGCTACTGGTCAGGAGGTAACAGTTAACGTGAACCGCACTAACGTTCAGTTGCAGTTCTTCAACATAGCAGATAATCAGTATGCTTTCTTAACTTCTCTCGTCATCAACGGCAAGGTAGAGGTTGAAGAACGTACTTTCGTAAGCTTCGTTATGGACTTCCGTAAGGTGTTAGAGTCACAGATGCCTTTTACTCTAACACAGGACAATAAAGATCTAAAAGGCGTTAGCCTTGACGCTGGCAGTTTCCACGATGCCCAGCATGGTTTCGAAAAAGTAGAGTTGACCGTACAAGTTGACGGTCCTGTTCATTTCACTATCGGTAGTTGCAAATACACCGACAAAGCAACCGTAAGTATTGATGGTGGTACTCCTATTGACATAGAGACCCTTAGCGAAAAATGCGACGACGAATTTGGCCAGTACAACTATTTTGCAGAATATACATATAATGAGGAACAGCCAGCAACTTTGAAGTTCAATCTCGGCAAATACTGCCCATTCTTTAAGGCTGAGACTTGCGACTATACCCCTACAGTAACAGTTGCTTACTACAACACAGACGGTAAGCTTATCGGCGAAGATGCTGTTACCGAAGGTTCTGAACTCAAGTACAAGTATTATGCAGGTGATGCAACAATCCCTTCAGGTCATGCATTCCGCGGATGGTTCAGCAGTAAGGCTGCTACAGCAGAGAAAGTTCCTGAGGGAACTATTATATCTGCTGATACCAAGCTCTACGCTAAGACTTCTGTCGTAGAGAGGGCTATGGTAGGAACTCACTTCAACTACGATTTGACTCAGAAGAACTGGTACCAGGAAGATCATGAGCTTATCGACATCGAGAATGGCCAGTACCACAACGAGCACGGTTGGATCATGTCTCCAAACGGAACTATCCAACTTCAGGTTGCAGGTAAGTGCTATGTAACCCTTAAGAACTGCCAATGGTCTTCTAAACAGACCGTCTCAGTTAAGATTGCAGGAGTCAAGGAGATTGCAACATTCGATCTTCCAGTTTCTACCGACGGCGAGACTACAACAATCAAGTATGACGGTTCTGAAACAACCCTCACATTCACATTCCCAGTTGGTAGCGCATACATCCACGGTATTGAGGTATATAATGTTGAGGACTTCCTCGCTTACGACGAGAATACTCACTATTACGAGATTGCTCCTAATGATGCAGCTGGTCTTTTACTTGCTCTTAATGCAGTTAAGGATGGTGATAAGATCTTCCTTCCTAACGGCACATACGATTTGGGCGAGACTGTTCTTTCTACAATCTCTGCAAACAACGTATCTCTTATCGGAGAGTCTATGGATAAGACTATCATCCGCAACGCTCCTGATAAGTCAAAGGAGAGCATTAACGCTACAGCAACTCTGCTGAACACATCAAAGAACCTCTACATTCAGGATCTTACTATCCAGAATGCTCTTGACTACTATGCTATTGGTGGTACTGGTCGTGCAGTTTGTCTGCAGGATAAGGGTGAGAACACAATCTGTAAGAATGTGAAGATGCTCTCTTATCAGGACACATACTACTCAAACAACACAGGTAAGTATTACTGGGAGGATTCTGAGATCCACGGATGTGTTGACTACCTCTGTGGTGATGGTGATATCATCTACAACCGTTGTAACTTCGTTAACGAGTCTCGTTCAAAGGACAAGAAGAGCGGTTCTGACATCCTTTGTGCTCCAAGCACATCTGACGCTTGCAAATGGGGTTATACATTCCTCGATTGCAGCATCTCAAGCTTGTGTAGCGACTTCACATTTGCTCGTGGATGGAGCAACGTGCCAAGAGCACAGTTCATCCGCACTAAACTTCTTGACAACGCTCTCGCTTCTGAGCGCTTCTGCAAGCCAGGTATCAACGTAGTACCAGACAGATTCGGAGAGTTTGGAACAACTAACGCAGCAGGCGAGATCACAACTCCTGCAAGCAACAAGGTTACATTCACAGCTTCTAATAATAGTAAGGAACTCGAGACTGTTCTTTCTGCTGACGAGGCTGCTAAATATACAGTAGCTAACATCTTCGGCGAATGGGCTCCTGATCAGATTGCTGCTCAGGTAACTGATAAGGACAAGGGTAGCGTATTCCTCGTAAACGGTAAGATTACAACTGTCCGTCCAACTGAGGGCCAGTTCCGTATCGCTAATGAGCGTGGTGGTTTCGGTCCTACAATCGACCTCGCAGCTACCAGTCAGGCTGACGGCAAGGATGTTACAGCTCAGTACATCAAGAATGCAGACTTCTCTGACGGTCTCAACGAATGGACAGCAAGCAAGTTCGCTGATCCTAAGAAGCAGGCTTTGTCTAACAACGCTATTGAGTCATATGCTGGTTGGGGTTCACTTGACGTGACAGAGTTCTCTGTTACTCAGAAGATCACTCTTCCTGCAGGTTCTTATAAGCTCGTAAACAACTCATTCTTCCGTCAGGCAGAGACCTATAACTCTGATGCAACAAAGTCTCTCGCATTCCTCAAGGCTGGCGACAAGCAGGTTGCTTTGAAGACTCTCGGAAGCGAGACTGCAATCAGCTATGCTAACTCTCAGACTGATGGTGCTGGTGTAACAACAGCTGGTATGTATGCCAACGAGGTTACATTCGAGCTCACAGGAAGCGAGGAGATCGAGATTGGTGTTGTTGGAACATTCGACGAGATGAAGTCTTGGTGTATTGTTGGTGGATTCAAGCTCTATGACCTCAATCAGGAGGCTGAGACCATCGATATGACCAAGCGCATCGCAAACCACAGCTTCGAGAACGGTTTCGAGAACTGGAATGTTGAAGGCGAGTGGCAAGAGCAGACCAACGGACAGGCTGTACAGATTGGTACTCGCTATGTAGAGAAGTGGCAGAGTGAAGGTGGTCTTCCAGCAGGTAAGGTTTCTCAGACAATCGAAGGTCTTACAAACGGCAAGTACATCGTGAAGGCTTCTGCTATTGCTACAGCTGAGGGCACACAGGTATTCGCTAACGACAAGGCCGTAGCTGCTCCAACAGAGGCTGCTATCGTCAGCATCGAGGTTGAGGTAACCGACGGTAAGCTCACAATCGGTTTCGAGCGTACAGCTGAGAATCAGGCTAACTGGACAGCAGCTGATAACTTCGAGCTCTTCTACGTTCCAGAGAAGCTGCCTACAGCTATCGAGACTGTTACTGTCGCTACAACAAAGGATGCTCCTAAGAAGTTCTTCAAGAATAACAAGGTTGTCATTCTCAAGAACGGCAAGGCATACAACGTTGCTGGTCAGGAACTGAAATAAGAATAGGCTTTCAAGCCTAAATAATAAACTTCAAATGAGGTGTTTCCGTTTTGGAAACACCTCATTTTATTATTAAAGATTATCTACATTTACCAGATAGGCGGGCTGAACGTCGCAGAGGTCA
>CAMJKP010000056.1 GCA_946406435.1 uncultured Prevotellaceae bacterium
GTTCTATGGTTCTATAGTTCTATAATTTTTAAACACACCCACACTATATGAATTGATAATTGATAATTGAAAATTGATAATTGATAATTTTTCGCTATGGCTCATCTAGCTAAGCAAGTCTCAAATTCTTGATAAAATTACGTGAGTTCGACGACTTGCTTTAGCTTGGCGAGCTTCAGCGATGAAATGGGCATTTTTCGATTATTACCGAGTGTTCTGTGTCATTTTGACGAAAAATTACAAATTATTGACGAAAAAATACATAAGCTATTTCTGTATTAAGTGTAATTTTGCCCCAAATTCAACAATTAACAAAAAACTTAAAAACAGAAATGAAACGAATTATGAATTTGGTCATGTTGTTTATGCTGCTGTTTATTGGGCAAAACGCATGGTGTCAAGATGAAACTACCTTAACGGAAATTGAAAGTGGTTCGTTAAGTAGTACTGTTCAGTGGACGGTTTCTTATAAGGGTGATGATGAGTGGGATATGCATCTGAGCATCACAGGTACAGGAGCTATGCCTGATTTCACCTCAATATATAACACGCCTTGGTATAGCTATTATCAGTATATCAGCTCTGTTTCTATTTCATCTGGTATAACAGCTATTGGTGCTTATGCATTTGAGAAGCTGGGTATGGATTATGTAGATATCCCTTTATCTGTAACTTCGATCGGCAAAGGTGCATTTTCAGGTTCATCTCTTTTGGATATCCACATACCTTCATCTGTAACTTCAATCGGCAAAGGTGCATTTGATAACTGTTCAAGACTCAGCTTCATCCATTATCTTGGTTGTTGCACCGCTAATACAGGTATTACATTCTCTGGTGTTGCTGCAAAAGGTTTCTTCTTTGAGGAAGAAAGATCAGGTAAAGTTTATGCTCAGGTTCCTTCAGGTTGGGAATATCACACCCACAATGGATCTTTAAGTACTATAGTCCCTTATATCTATAATGGCACTCTCTATATAAGGGGGCGAGGCGAATATTCTATTCAAAGTTCAAGTGCAGGTTGGTATTCAAAAAGAAACGATATCACTAAGATTGTTGTAGCAGAGGGTATAACAAATATAGGTGCCAGATCTTTTGAAGGATGCGATAAAGTGACGGAAGTCACCCTCAACAACAAAGGTATTATCGATTATGGTGCATTCAATGATTGTTCATCTCTGAGCCGCGTGAATATTGGCATAGGAGTGACAGGTTTAGTAGAGAAATATTATTTGGGGACTTATTTTTACCCATTTAGAGGATGTTCGAAACTGACAACAATCAATATTCCTGATTTCGCTTTGTTCAATGCGATTTCAAATCTAAATCTACTTACTGATAGCAATTATGGAACAGCAGAAGAAAAACTCTTGTTGGTTAATGGTTTGACTCCTAATCAAAATATCACAAATGGATTAACAGAAATCAAGAGTGAAGCCATTCGCTATTTCAAGAATGTAACAAAGCTAAATATCCCGTCAACAGTAGCGGATATTCCCCAATCACACTTTCATGATTGTAAATATCTTACAGAGGTCACACTCAACAACAATGGTAATATAGGCCGTTGTGCATTCGAAAACTGTGCTAATGTGACTGAGGTTACACTCAACAATAAAGGTTATATAGGCAGTAGTGCATTCGAAAACTGTACTAATTTGACAGAGGTTACGCTCAACAATAAAGGAACCATAGATGCATCTGCATTTAAAAACTGCACATCTCTGACCCGTGTCAATATCGGTACAGGATTGACAGAATTCATATCTGTATTATCGAATATCTTCTATCCATTCTATGGTTGTTCAAAACTAACAACTATAAATGTTTCTGATTTTGCTTCTTTCTATGCCATAAAGAATCTTAGCTATCTTACCAGCAGTTATTATGGCACGGCAGATGAAAAGACATTGTTTATTAACGGTACGCCTTTTAGCTCTACAAGCGAGTTAGAAATCCCTGAAGGTGTGACTTATGTTAATGCAGAAGCTATTAAATATTTCTCGAATGTGACAAAGATAAAGATTCCATCATCTGTTAAGGAGATTAGAGGCGCAGACTTCTCTAAGTGCAAGTATCTCACGGAGATAGTAGTGCCATCAACGGTGAATAATGTTGGAGATTTCGCATTCCGTGATTGTACAGGTTTGCGAACCGTCGCACTCAAGAATAAAGGTGATATAGGCGAAGGTGCGTTTGAAGGCTGCACAAGCTTGCAAATGGTCTCTCTCAACAATATTGGTTCTATTATCGGCAATGGTGTGTTTTATAAATGCTCGTCTTTGACCCGTGTTAATGTTGGTGCAGGATTTAAAGGATTTGAAGATATTACAACATCCTCATATTATACGTATGAGAAATATTATCCATTCGAAGGCTGTTCAAAACTTAAAAATATCAACATCGTAGATTTTGCTTCTTTCAATGCCATAAAGAATCTTAACTATCTTACCAGTAGTAATTATGGCACGGCAGAGGAAAAGACATTGTTGATTAACGGTACGGCTCATAATGCTAATAATATATTCTATATCCCAAAAGGTATTACGTATAATGTCCATGCACTTAGATTTTTCTCTAACGTAAAGAAAGTCTGTTTCCCTTCTACGACAACAAAGATTTCAAACTTATATTTTCAGTATGCAACAGACATAATACTTCCAGTAAGTGTAACAAGCGTAGCAGAAGGTGCATTCTATAATTGCCCTGCACTTGAACGTATTGTGTGTCTGTGTCCGGAAAGAGCTCCTTCAACAACAGGTAGCGTTGCAGTAAATCCAAGCAAGATTACACTGAGAGTTCCCTATACCTCATCAGCTACTTTCGCAGCATCAGAAGTATGGAGAGAGTTTAAAATAGAGGAGGGGCCATTGTCTTATAAGACATGTTATATGAAGACTCTTGAGGAACGTGATGTTGATGCTTATATATCAGGCAAGATTGTATTTGTGATGTCTTCAAACCCAGATGTTGTTACGCTGGAAAATGGTGTTCTATCTTCTTGCGACTACAAGTATAAAGGTGATACAACCACTCCTGAAACTGGTTCTAGTATCATAGCTGTGACAGAAAATGCAGACTCTTATTTGCTTACTGTATTTGTTGAGCCAAGAGAAGTGGAACTGACAGACGGTGATGCTTATAAGCTCGTAGAGGATTTCGATGCAGAGAAGATTACATATACTCGCACCTATGCAGAGAAATATGCAAATCATTTCCAGTGTTTCTATATCCCATTTGATGTAGAGGTGACAGATGAGCTTTTGGAAGACTATACATTCTATAGGCTTTATATGATCAGCCAGAAGGATGAGAATGGCAATGGTGAGATTGAAGATAATGAGCCATTGGTAATGCTCCTTAACAAGATACCAGCAGGTCAGGTGATGCACGCAAATATGCCATACTATATCAAGCCAAAAGCTGCAAGTACCCTTACTGTAACTGCGAAGAATACAACTCTTCATGCAGCGGAAAAAGTGACGGTATCTTGTTCGACTATGCAAAAAGAGTATTCTTTGACTGGTGTTTATGAGCCAACAAATATCAAGGGATATTACACAATGAGTGCCAAAGGTAATTTTAGTTACTATACCAAAGACACTAATCTCGGTTCTTACCGTTGGTATATGTCCGTTAGAGACCGTATGGCAAGGGGAGAAGAGCATGAAGACTATGCTCGTCCAATCGAAATACTGATTGACGGTGAGGATGAGACAACAGGTATAGTTGCTCTTGAGGATAAGGCTTCTGCACAGAAGAATGATAAAATCTACACCTTAGACGGCCGTCAGGTAACAGATTTTGAGACTCTCCCAAGTGGTATCTATATTGTCAATGGCAAGAAAATGTATAAAAAGTAAGTCTCCTAATATTCAATTTTTCTTTCTCTTCCCTTCGGGTCGTCGATATCTTTGACGTTCCCATAAGGGCAAGGGAGAGGTTTAATAAAACAGAAGACATAAAGACGTAATCATAATACAAACAAATGAAAAAGAATTATTACACTCCAGAGGTTAGGTTTCATCAATTAAGGTCAACCGCATCAATGCTTGCAGGCAGTAGTCAGGAAGAATCTAAGCAAGGTGAAAATGATGAGGAACTTTCAAAAGGTTTTGGCTCATTCTATTTCGATGAGGATGAAGACTAAAAACAGAATTTTGCTAAACAATAAATGGAGTCAGACAAATGTCTGGCTCTTTTTTTCGCTGTGATGTATCTTTTGGTATCATGGTAACATGGTAACATATTTTTTACACACACCCTTCACCCTTGCTATTGAGGTGATTTCTGCTAAAGCAGAGTTTGATGTTCTTAACCATAAAATTCGGGAAAAATGAGGGTAAAATGTGGTAATTAACACCTTTTAGGGCGATTTTTTGCCTTTTTGAGGCATTTTTTTGGCTCTTCCGCTTTTTTTTCTTATTTTTGCACCTTAATAAATGAAAAGACTACTCTTAATATCACTTATAATTTGTGCTCTCCTTCCAACCTATGGAAAGAAGAAGGAGAAAAAGCGTCAGGCGGTGATTCCGAGACAGGAACAACGTCTGAGCGATAATGACTTGCGCCGATATCAGTATTTCTATCTTGAGGCTATAAGACAGGAGGGATTGGGTAACTTTGCAGAAGCCTTTGATCTATACCGCCATTGCCTTGAGATTGATTCACTCGCATCAGAGACGCATTATGCTATTTCTGATTTTTATTCTCAGATCAGCAAGGACTCACTTGCGCTGTATCATCTCAAGAAAGCCAATAGCCTTGAGCCTGAGAATGACGAGTTTGCTGAACGCCTTGGACAATACTACCTTTCGCAGAATAAGATTGAAGAGGGAACACGTGTGTATGAAAGGCTCGCGGACATACATCGCGACCGTTCAGAATTCCTTGACATCCTGACACGCATATACCAGTTCAAAAAGGACTATCCGAAGATGCTCGAAACCCTCAACCGTCTTGAGGAGGCAGAGGGAGAGAGCGAGAATCTTACCCTCAGTAAGATGCAGGTGTATTCAAGCATGGGTGATGAGAAAGGTGCATACGAGGAACTGTTACGACTGGTGAAGAGGCATCCTAACGACCTAAACTACAAGGTGATGATGGGCAACTGGCTCCTTGCAAACTCAAGAAAGGATGAGGCTCTGAAGGCTTATAAGGCTGTGTTGAAGGAAGAGCCAGGGAATCCACAGGCTCAGATGTCGCTGATGGACTACTACCGCACCACGGGAAATTCTGCTGAGGCAGACACCCTGTTGTATCAGATTCTTGAGAACCCAGAGACAGAGGCACAGACACGCATAAGTCTGATGCGTCAGGTGGTGGCAGACAACGAGCAGGGCGGGGGAGACTCTACCCGCATACTCAACATCTTCTCACGCATACTATCCCTTCCACAGCAAACGAGCGACATGGCGGAGATGCATGTGGCATACATGAATTTCAAGCACATGCCTAACGACTCCATCCTGTCAGGTTTGAACAAGGTACTTGCTATCAATCCTGAGAACATAGCGGCACGTCTCCAGAGGCTCGACATCATGTGGAGAGATACCATTGATGAGAAAGTCATTGCCGAGTGTGAGAAAGCCATTGACTATACTCCGGAGGAGCCAGTACTTTACTACTATCTCGGACTTGCGAAGTATCTTAACAAGGACGATGCCGGTGCCTTGGAGGCTTTGCGCAAGGGTGCTGCGAATATCAAAGAAGACACTCCTATGGAGATTTCCTCAAGGATATACATGATTTCGGGCGACATACTCCACTCTATGAACTTGCCTGAAGAGGCATACGCTGCATACGACAGTTGTCTGAATATCAATCCTAATGAGATTTCATGTCTCAATAACTATGCTTACTATCTCTCTGAGGAGAACCGCGACCTGAAACGTGCGGAGCAGATGAGTTATAAGACCATCAAGGCAGAACCGGAGAACGTATCTTATCTCGATACCTATGCTTGGATTCTGTATATGCAGAAGCGTTATGAGGAGGCTCGTATCTATATTGATCAGGCTCTGAAAAGCGACTCTACACAGACATCAAGCGTGATATTTGAACATGCAGGCGATATTTACATACGACTTGGACTGAAGTCGGATGCCAGCAACTACTGGCAGAAAGCCATTGATTCAGGATCCGATAATGCAACGGAGATAAAAAAGAAGATTGCAAGGACAAAGAGGTAAAAGACCCACCCCCTTGCCCCTCCCATAAAGGGAGGGGAGTAGTTAGTAGTGGGACCTCATAAATGCAATTAATATTGAATAATAAATAAACATAGCATTGCGCAAACATCTATCAAATAATATGATTTCTCTCAAAAGCGAAATAAGGTATCTACTCCCCTCCATTTATGGGAGGGGTTGGGGGGTGGGTCTCTTTTTTCTCCTTTCTCTCCTCCTCGTTTCCTGTGGAACGAAGAAGAACATTGAATCATCAGGAACTGGCACAAATAGCATTGACAACACTGCAATAAGAAACACGGAATACATACGTAAGGTATATAACAATGCTACAAATGCCAAGAACATAGTCTCAAAGATTGATTTCTCTATTGATGCCAACGGAAAGAACATATCCGTTGATGGCAGGATATATATGCGTAAGAACGAGGTAATCCGCGTAGTTCTCTCTCCTCTGGGTATCATGGAAGTGGGAAGAGTGGAGTTCACTCCCGACTATGTACTTGTAATAGACCGTCTTCATAAGCAGTATGTAAAGGCAACATATAATGACTTGTCCTTTTTGAAGAACAACGGACTCAACTTCTACTCCCTTCAGGCTCTTTTCTGGAATGAGCTGTTCCTTCCAGGAAATAATCAGCTCACCGTTAACATGTTGGATAAGTTTGACTCTGAATCTTCTGCAGGTACACAGAGAAAGGTGAAAGTGAAGTCTGGTAATCTTAATTTTGAATGGGATACAACAGCCGCAACAGGTCGTATTGATGCAGCTAATGTGACATACGGCACAGGAACTGCAAACGCATCAAATGCTTCTTGGAAATACGACACGTTCTCTGCCTTGGGCTCAAAGATGTTCCCTGCACGTCATTCTGTGTCTTTCTCAGGCAAGACAGGAAAGACGAACTCCAATATTAACGTGAATATCAGGATGAAGAAACTCACTACTGATTCTGATTGGGAAACACGCTCCTCCGTGTCTGACAAATATGCCAAGGTAAATGCAGAGGAAGCGCTGAAGAAGATAATGCAATTCTAAGGCCTCTCCCCCCGCCCTCCCCCGTAGGGAGGGAGCCGGAGTGCGAAAGGCTTACTTATAAAAGAGTAACTAATAAATAAAGAATAATTGTTTCGCCTTTTATCTTATGTCAATAAGGAGAAAAGGTGGTTAATTGTAATAATGAATAAAATATTCAATATTCTCTTGGAAGCATTCCGGCTCCCTCCCTACGGGGGAGGGCGGGGGGAGAGGCCGTTGTTTGTGGTCCTTCTCCTTTTCCTCTCTCTCCTTCTCTTTACCCCTTCGGCTTACTCTCAGTCGAAGCAGAAGAAATCTGCACAGAAGACAGCGGTTACTACGAAGAAGAAGACAACAGGAAAGAGTACTGCAAGCAAGAGTACCGGAAAAACTACGGGAAAGACTACATCAAGAAAGACTGCCACAAGCAAGACGTCAAATAAGAAGTCTTCCACAAAGAACAACACGGAAGGCAATAGCATCAATAGTCTGAAGAAACAGCGCGATGAAATCAAGAAAAACATCGCAAAACAAGAGAAGGCTCTTCGTGCAAACAAGGCTCAGGTAGAGAAGAAACTCAAAGACCTCATAGCCATAAACGGTGAGATGGACCGCCGCCGCCAGAGCATCGATTCAATAAACCACGACATACACCAACTCGACGGTGACATCGGCATCCTAAACGCGCAGCTCAATACTCTCAATGCACAACTTGAGGCACGTAAGGCGCAATATATAAAGTCCATGCGATATATGGCGAAGCGTCGTGGTATTCAGAGTCAGATGATGTTCATCTTCTCTGGTAATGACTTTAGTCAGATATACCGCCGTATGCGTTTTATGCGTGAGTATGCTGCATATCAGCGCACTCAGGGCAAGGCAGTTCAGGAACAGCAGCAGCGAGTAAACGAGAAGAACGAACAGTTGAAGGCTGCTCGTGGCGTGAAGTCAAACCTTCTCTGGAAGGGTAAGAAAGAACATGCAGCCCTCGAAGGTAAGAAGGAAGAACAGCAAAAAGTTGTTACATCGCTCCAGAAGCAGCAGAAGACCATACAGAACATTATCGACGAGCAGAAAAAGAAGGATGCCGCCCTTAATGCGAAGATTGACCAGTTGGTTGCAGAGGAAGTAGAGCGTGCGCGTCAGCGTGCCATTGCAGAGGCAAAGAAGAAAGCTGAGGAGGCTGAGGCTGCACGTAAGAAAGCAGAGGCCCTTGCCCGCAAGAAGGCGGAGGCTGAGGCTGCCGAGCGCGAGAACCAACGTAGGATTGAAGAGGCAAAGGCTGCCGAACAGAAAGCGAAGTCTGATGCTATTGCAGCACGTAATGCAAGGGCAAGGGAAGTGGCAGAACAGCGTGCACGTGAAGCCGAGGCTGCACGTATCGCTGCAGAGCGTAAGGCTGTTGCTGATAAGGAACGTGCCAACATGGAGGTTGCAAGGGCTAAGAAGGAGTCTGAGGAGGCTGTGCGCTTGAGTAGTGCCGACCGACTTGTAAGCGGCGGTTTCGAGGCTAATAAGGGACGTCTCCCTTCACCGGTTGCAGGTGGTAGGATTGTAAGCCATTTCGGACAGCATGGTGTAGAGGGACTTCCAGGCGTGGTACTCGATAATAAGGGTATCAATATTCTCGGTTCACAGGGCTGTGCCGCACGCGCAATCTACGATGGTGAGGTATCAGCCGTATTCGATGCAGGAGGCACTATGGGCGTACTTGTGCGCCACGGTGCATATATCTCAGTTTATTGTAATCTGAAGAGCGTGAGCGTGTCAAAGGGACAAAAGGTTTCTACACGCCAGTCCCTCGGAGTTGTAGGACGCGATAATATCCTTCAATTCCAGCTACGCAGGGAGCGTGATAAGCTTAACCCCGAAGTATGGCTCGCAAGATAAGTCCTATCAAGCAGCCTAACACAACTCCAAGAGAGTTACAGAAGAAGTCGTAGATATCTCCAGAACGACAGGTTGTGAGATAAGCCTGGGCAAGTTCGATGAGACCGCCCATAATGATAGGGCATAGGACTCCACCGATAAGCAAATGACCACATTCCTGCCCTACGGGTATCCCTTCCCCATGAAGGGGCAGGGAAGAAGTTACAACTTTTTCGCTTAAAGAGTCTTGATTAGAAATACTAACTTTTCCCCCTTCCACCTCCACGGGGGAAGGGCCGGGGTTAGGGGTTGTTGAGGGTTGTCTTTTCTTTCTCCTAATATACTCAAACCATATCACAGAGGTAAGAGAACCATACATTACGAAGTGCGTCCATTTATCAATAAGATTCACATCGTTGAGTGGAGTCTCAGGCACAGGGATAAGACACACAACCCAAATAGCTACTATCAACAGGGAGGAGAGAGGATAATTCCGTATTTTTTTTACTAAGAACATAATCTTTTACCTTAAATTCGATGCAAAATTAAGAAAAAATACTTACTTTTGCAAACAAATCAATATTATTTCTAACGCAAAGATACAAAGACGCAGAGAATAACTTTGCATCTCAGCGTCTTTGCGTTTGATAAGAAATGATATTCATAGACTAAACTATCGTAAATAGTAAATAGTAAATTGTAAATGGTACATGGTAAATAGCACACGAGTCAGCTTCGGCAGTAAAATCGGTATCATTCTCGCAACGGCAGGATCCGCTGTGGGATTAGGAAATATATGGAGATTCCCCACTATGGCAGGACAAGACGGCGGTTCTGCCTTCATCATCCTATACCTCGTATGCACCCTGATGCTCGGCATACCAGGCATGATAGCTGAGTTCATAATAGGACGTAATGGTGCCTCCAATGCCCTGCGCGCATACTCGCGTATCACAGGCAGGAAATGGTGGGGCTTCGTAGGGGCAATGGGAGTTCTATGCTCCTCCATGATTCTCGGCTTCTATTCCGTCGTTGCAGGCTGGTGCGTATATTATCTCTTTGCAAGCATAGCCGGACAGGTATCTGGTGATGCGCAGTATATCAGCGATTTCTTCACAAACCTGAGTTCAGACTCGATGAAACCGGCAATAATGGCGGTTCTCTTCATCGTTCTCACGCATTTTGTAATAATACGTGGAGTGAAGGGAGGCATAGAGAAGGCTGCCAATATTCTCATGCCTATGCTCTTCTTCCTACTTATCATCCTCGTCATCGCAAGTTGCACCCTACCTGGAGCAATGAAGGGTGTGGAGTTTCTTCTGAAGCCCGATTTCTCGAAGGTGACAAGCAGGGTGGTACTCGATGCTATGGGACAGGCGTTCTTCTCCCTTAGTCTCGGAACGGCATGCCTCTGCACCTACGCAAGCTATTTCACGCGCCAGACTAATCTCGTCACCTCCGCCGCACAGATCGCCTTTATCGATATATTCATCGCTGTGCTCTCCGGTCTGATGATATTCCCTGCGGCATTCTCCGTGGGTGTCAATCCTGATAGCGGACCTTCGCTCATCTTCATCACCCTACCAAACGTGTTTCAACAGGCATTCGGTGGGCTGCCCGCCGTGGGCTACATCATCAGCATCCTCTTCTACGCCCTCCTCGCCCTTGCCGCCCTCACCTCTACCATCTCCCTGCACGAGATAGGCACGGTATTCCTTTCAGAAGAGGTGCACCTAACACGCAAGCAAGGCTCAATAGCCATCACCATACTATGCAGCATTTTTGGCATACTATGCTCATGGTCACTCGGTGCAATGCCTGAGATAGCAGTAGCAGGGAAGAGCCTCTTCGACTGCTTCGACTTCCTTACAGGACAGATCATGCTTCCTGTTGGCGGATTCCTCACCGCCCTCATCGTAGGTTGGGTAGTTCCGGTGAACGTAATCCGCGATGAATTCACCAATTACGGCACCGTTTGCACCAATCTCTTCACCATTTTCATTTGGACTATACGAGTGGTTTGCCCTGTAGGAATTGTTATTATCTTCCTGAATCAGTTTGGGGTGATATAAATGAAAACCGACCCCTTCCCGCCCTGCGGGCACCCTTCCCCGTAAAGGGGCAGGGAGGAAGTTAGTATTTCAAATCATTGGCATACTGGCTAATAAATTGTACATTGTAAATGGAAACTTGCTTTGCTTGATGAGCTTCAGCGAATAGATTGTACATGTAATTATGAGAAATTTCCGTAAATCCGACAAAGATGCCATCATCATATTGCTTGTCGTCATCATCATTTGTATGGCGGCATTACCCTTATTGAGAAGTTCGGAAGACAAGGGAAAGTCTCCGAACAAGATGGAGTATGCCAGTAAGCCGAGACAATATACACGTAAACAACCATACTATAAAGTTCCGGAAAAACAATACGAACTCTTTTACTTCGACCCAAACACCGCTGATAGCACACAGCTGCTTCGTCTCGGTTTGCAGCCCTGGCAGGTGCGTAACATTTACAAATACCGTGCTGCAGGTGGTCGCTATAACAAGCCTACCGATTTTGCACGTCTATACGGACTTACCCTGAAGCAATACAAGCGTTTGGAGCCATATATAAAGATAGAGAAGGAGGTAATGGCGGCAGATGTATATAAAAGCTCGCAGAACCTTTCTGTCAAAGATACAACCGTAAAGAAAGATTCTGCCCTTATTGGTTATTACACGAAGATAAAGGAAGGAGAGCAGATAGACATCAACACGGCTGATACTAGCGAACTCAAGCATATCCCAGGTATAGGCTCATATTATGCAAAGCGAATAGTATCATTCCGTCAGCGATTAGGTGGAATAGCTAACGTACACCAACTGTTGGAGATACAGGGATTCCCAGAGTCGTCACTCAAATATATGACGACAGGACAGTCTGCAAGTACGCGACAGCTGCCTATCACCCGAATAAGAATAAACCATCTCGATGTAAATAACCTCTCACGACACCCTTATATCAGATACGTACAGGCGAAAGAGATAATGAATCATCGTCGTCTCCGAGGTCCAATAAAAAAAGCAGACGACCTTCGTCGCCTGCCTTCATTTACCGATAAAGAGGTTGAGAGGTTGGAACCGTATATAGATTACAGCCCCTAACCCCAACCCTTCCCCCGCCCGGGGGAAGAGAGTTGATTAGTATTGTTCGCTTAACTTTTCAAACGAAAAAGCCTTTCGCAGAAAAGAGTAACTACTCCCCCTGGAGGGGGTAAGGGGGGTGGAGCCTTCCCTTGGGGAAGGACGGGTTAGGTCTTTTAAATCTCCTTAAACACTTCCTCAATCATCACAAGCATACCATTGATATGCTGGAGGAGTGCGTTGTTTGTCTTAGGAGTGATGATTGTAGGCTCTTCCACATAGTTGTTCTTGAGGTTTGCATAAGCCTCCTCGAAGTTAGCGAATGGCACAACACCATCAGGATTTGAGTGGATGAGCTTCAGACGATACTTAGGCATCCAACCCTTACAGAGATTCTGACGATCCATAACCATAAGCAGACGGTCAAGATGCTCTGGATGTGCGTTGAGATATTCGAAGTTGAGAATCTTATCAAGAGAAGCACCGTTCCACTTGATAATCATATCAGCAATATTCTCCTTATTCTGACGGATAGCCTGTGGCACACCAGTCTTCAATGCCCATGCTGTGAAGTAATCCTCATAATTGATACCTGCCATCTCTGTAGGATAGCTGTTGAACATACTATTGATAACAGTAGGAATAACAGTTCCGAGAGCCATATCCTTACCATTCTCAAGGTCCTGAAGATATGTTTCGAAGGTAAGACGAAGGTCGTAAGGACCATCACCACAATATACTTTTTGCAAGTGCAGACGGCTCTGTGTATAGGCATCCAACTGCTGAACTCTTCTCAGAGAAGCCAATGAAACGGCACCACCCTGTGAATAGCCGAGGATATATGTTTTGTAGTTGCTATCGAGAGAGAGATTCTTCTGCTTTGCATAGTCAAGAAGAGTGAGAAGGGCATCCACACTTGTACGACCATGAACCTCAGAATTCAGATAAAGATCAGGATGAGAAGATGAAGAGCCAAGTCCGATGTAATCAGGAAGAATACAGAGAGAACCCGTTGCAGCCATTACTGCCTCAACTGATGTATAGTTAGAAGGAATCATCATTGCACCAATCTGAGTACCATGATTGATAAGCATCACATTCTTGATCTTCTTGAAAAGAGGATAAACGATAAGTGCAGAAGCTGTAACAGGCTTGTTTGCCTCATCAAGAGTCTGATAAGTCACATGAACAGTCTTATAGATTGCAGGTACAAGACCACGTGTTGTACTCTCATTTTCAAGTTTTGAGAATGACTCCTTGAAAGAAGCATTGAGTTTAGAGAGCTGAGAAGCGTCAGCCTTACCTGTGATACCCATTACGGCATCATTGAAGAACTGCTCTTCTGAAACCTCATTCTCATCAACGACAGAGAACTCGCGTGAAACAACTGTCTGCTGAGAATTTGCAACAGACTCTTCCTGGATATCCTCACTTGAACAAGAAGCGAATAATCCAACCATGAAAGCGCATACGATTAATGCATTTTTCTTCATAAATCAGTTTTTATTAAGTTATATAAGATGTTTTGACTTTTATCTGTTAATCAATGAGGGCTGTAAGCCCGATACCTAAAAGGGCGGTTCGTAAGAGCCGTTATCAGGAATGTTTTTATTATATGAGCGCCGTAGGTGCGATACCTATTGATATGCAGGGGCTATTTCTGATTTCCGGGTGCAAAGGTAATATAATCCCCCTATATTTCTATGTAATTTTTCGTCAATTTTCTGTATTTTTTCGTCAAAATGGCGAAAAAACACAGAAAAACAGTAACTCTCTTCTTCCTCCCTTGTGACTCCCATGTAAGTCCCATTATTAGGAACGGATTTGAAACGGTTTTGAAGCGAAGGAGAAGCGGAACTACAGCGAAGGCATAGCGAAGAATCAACGGAGGCATAATCGCCTTCGAGTTGTATTGTTTGTTTTTACAGTAAAAAAACAGAATTTTCACACTACTCTGCAACTCGTCACCCGCAGCGTTGTAATGATGTGTACATCAGGAAAATACAGCGGTGATTCATTTCATCTCACTCGTCACCCACTCATCATCCTTACATGGCATATCGTTCTGATATAGAATAAGTTACAAGGTTCATTCACTCGTCACCTTTTTTTAGGGTGACGAGTGGAAAGAGGGTAAATCGCACGTATAACATTCACGTTCTCAATAAGATACAACGAATTTGGTGATGAGTGTGGTGACGAGTGGTATAGGGCGAATCACCGCTGTAAGCACCAATGTCACAATAACTTACAGCGTTAAGGGTGATGAGTGACGAGTTTTTTAAAAACTCTTTTTCTGAATATAAAATTGTAATCTCTATATTGCAATTTGCGGATAAATAGGAAATGAAAAGAGATATCCCCTGTAGCCTGCAAAGGCTGCGGGGGATATTCATACCTACATCACATCTTCCTCATTTTCCATCACGTCATCGTAGATTTGTATCCCACGTGACGGATCTGGACTGCTTTGGAGTAAGTGGTCGTGGCGACGTATCTTAAATAGCCTCATTGCGGGCTTCATATATTCTTTCTTTGCCATTGTTTTAGGGTTTTAAGGTTGTAAGGCTTGTTATATGTCTAAAGGCTAAGGTCTAAAGTCTTTTGACCTTCAAACCTATAAATTACTTCACAACAAACTTCTTTCCATTCTTTACATAAATGCCTGGCTTCAAGTTATTCTCACTAACCTTTCTACCATTCAAATCGTAAATAGGGGAACTTGCATTGCTTGATGAGCTTTGTGAATAATTTGTATCTTGTAATTCACTAACCTCTGTTGTCAGGTTGGCAAATACCATAGTAAGGCTCTGAGCCTTAGCTCCATTGTTCGTATTGAGTGGAAGGAAAGCCTTGCCTGCGGGAACATAGTTGCCTGTATATCTGTGGAAACCGAAGCCCGCCTGTGTATTGCCCATTGTGTATATCGCGTCAGCATCGCTGATATTGGCTATAACGTCGGTGCGCAAAGTCCTGTCGCTGATACCGCGCAGGTCGTTGTCGTTTGTATCGCTACTCTCAGAATCTGTAAGAGTCATTACTATAGGATTGTCTGTTGACTTCAGTATTACTGCTGTGCCAGAATCAACAATTTTGTCTTCCACATCTGTCAGCACGAGGAATGAGCCATCTACCGTTCCCTTATACACAGTTGTATTATCATCAGTCTGGAAGTTATAGCCGTTGTTATAGAAGGTCGTCCATTTGTCTCCGTTTATATCGCTTGCTGTCAGGTTCATTGTTACAGTAGCAGGTGTTTTGAGAAACGCATTTGCACCAATCTTCGGATTGCTATTGAGAGTAATCGATTTTAGTTCTTCACAATTCGCAAAGGCATAATTACCAATGCTCGTCACGCTATTAGGGATAGTGATATAGTCAAAGTAGCTACATTCATAAAATGCGAAAGAACCAATGCTCGTCACGCTGTTAGGGATAGTGACAGGTTCAAGGTTTGGACACCTATAAAATGCGAAATCACCAATGCTCGTCACGCTGTTACCAATCGTGACAGATTCAAGGCCGCTACATTCAGAAAATGCGTAATCACCAATGCTCGTCACGCCGTCAGGGATTTTGATTTTTTCAAGGCTGTAACAAGACTCAAATGCCCTTTCACCAATGCTCGTCACGCTGTTACCAATCGTGACAGATAAAAGGCCGCTACATTCAGAAAATGCGTAATCACCAATGCTCGTCACGCTGTTGGGGATAGTGACAGATTTAAGGCTGACACAGCCATAAAATGCAGAAGAACCAATGCTTGTAACTGAATAGCTGTTACCATTAATTATAGCGGTGGCAGGGATGTTTAATGTTTGAGGTTCATCACCTTCATATCCTGACACCTTCACTTGTCTTGGATTCTCATTGATGATAGTGTAATTTAGAGAAATACTTTCCTCGGTATCTTCGGACTCCACTGTAGTCATTACATCTGAGCTCTCTTGTGCCCATGCTCCTGTTGCTGTCATGAGAAACATAACGAGCAGAGTCATAGCCACTCGTCGCATGGAGGAGAACTCGGCGGCAGAGGTCTTGCTCTCCGTTAGAAAAGATAAAGTCGTTCTATGTCTTTCCATTTTCTTTATGTTTAGTTTTTAGTTAATAGATTGATATTCACATATACCCGATAAATAGCCTGTCGTTCGGATAGTAGTGGATAATCATTTTATGTTAAAGGGGTTATTGCTTGCAACTTAGGGAATAATTGCTTGCAATGTGCGAAATCTCCTCGCATGGGTGCAAAAGTACTGATTTTTCTTAAAATCACAAAATATTCTCCCGTGTTTTTGCATTTCTATTTAATTTTCCTGTTTCCCAAGACTAATTAACGCCAATTCGACGACTTACTTTAGCTTGTTGAGCTTCAGTAAATAAATTAAACGCTGCGCTTGGCTACATTAATTATCCGTGAATTATCGCGAATTTTCCATGAATTTTTATCTATTAAAAAAGTATTAATGATAAATTCGTGGGAATTAATGGGCAATTCGTGTAGCCCCACGCAGTGGAAAATATGAAACATAAATTTGTTCGAACTCACGTTATTTTATGGTATGTGGGATTGGTCTTCCACCTTCAATTCTTATTGGTATTGAGTCGGCCTTTAGTGTTCCGTCGCTATGGAAGGTGAGACGGGCAATCATGGATTCTTTTGCTTTGGGGATGTTCTGGTCAAAGACAAAGTTACCGATGCTGTAATATACCGGCATGGTGCCGATGGTGTCAATAGGCTGGAGGATATGTGGATGATGCCCTATGACGGCGGCTACTCCTGCTTCGGAAAGTTTATTGGCAAGGGCTCGCTGACGGATGCTAGGGTAGGGTTGAAACTCTACTCCCCAATGGAGCACCACCACGATATGGGTATCGGGATTTTTACGGTGGAAATCCCCGATTTCATCGAGAAGTTCTGCTTCTGACGGCTGGGCAAAGCCTGGCTTATCGTCGATTCTGCACCAGTTTTCTATCGTGAGAGTGGTGGCGTTGAATAGAGCCACGCTGATACCGTCTTTCTCTATAAGGACAGGCGACATCTGTTCCTTGAAGTTACGGCCATAGCCTAATGGGGTGATACCGGCATCGGTAAGATGCTGTGCCGTAGCCTGTAGTCCTCGTCGCCCTTGATCGTTGGTATGGTTGTTTGCCATTGCTGCGTGTGTGATACCTACGGCTTTCAAATCCTTTGCCCATCGCGCATCAGCACGGAAGATATACTTCTTATTGACAGACGATATGGTATCTGTGAGTGGACATTCAAGATTCACGACCACAGCATCAGCCTCACGGAATACAGGCGTTACTTCCTCAAAGAGATACTCTACACCCCTATGCTCTGCGATATTACGCACACCACGGTCAAGGAGAACATCGCCCGTGAATAATATCGTAAGAGAAGCCCCCCCAGCCCCCGAGGGGGAGACTGGGTGATGGGTGTTAGGTGATGGCTGATTGCAACTTGAAAATAGATAAACTAACAAACAGTTTACGCCCATCGCCCGACACCAGCCTTTAACCTTTGTCCTTAGTCTTTTGACTTTAGACGAAGATTTAACAGCCTGAACTAAAGAAAATTTCCTCATTATGCTTCAGTTTCTTGTCGAGGATAAGTGGCTGTACCCACAACGGACGTGCAGGTACATCGTTCTTCTCAAGTCTCTTCTGCCATTCCTCATCAGTATAGCGTTGGTTAAGCGGATTAACGAACTCATAGTAGCTCAGGGTTGCGCCTCTTGTCAGGAATATCTTACCGTCGATTACAACAACCACGTATATTATATCTGCATTACCGGTTGCCTCTGAGAGGATTCCGCACTTTTTGCAACCAAGAATATTACGGGTAAAGACATCAGCAACAAGAGCTACAGAACGTTCTGCACCCTTCACCTCATCCCAGTCGGTAAGTTCAGAATCTGGGTCAATAACACTCAGTGTAAACCATTCGATGGAACTTCCCATACACTTTATCTCGCTGTATTCTTCTTCGCTGAGCATCTTACCTTCAAGTTCCTTCTTTGACACCTTTATACAGAAGTCCATATAGTCCTCAAGGGTAGAGGTACGGCTCTTCAATGCCTCGGTCATAAGTCCGTTTTTGGTAAGGAGCGACTTTGTAAGACTAATCATATCCTTCATTTTCTGCCAGAAATTAAGGTTAGGCTCTACATATCCCATACGGATAGGGTCAGGGAACTCGCCACCGCCACCACACTCTGCGCCGATAGGCTGCTCGGCATAGAGAATGGCATCGTGCTTCAGCTCTGCCCAAGAAGCAAGTGCCGTGTTGAGGTTCTTACGTTGCCAAGAGTCGGTCTTCATATAGTCAGGATAGTCCTTGTTTGGCTTCTGAAGCTCTACAAGGCATTGCATCCACTTGTTATACATAGATTTATCCCAATCGGCAAACTTTGACATCTTTGCCTTCATCTTCTTCATCTCGTCGGCATAGCCTTTCCAGTTTTCTGCATCCTGATAGTAATCAGCATTGAGTCTGTCGGCTGCATCAACGCCAAAAGCAGAGAATACATGAAGTCCGCGAGGGAATGGCACCTTGGAATTTGCCTTTTCATCGTACATACGGCTAAGCACATATCCGTCAGGCGTATATCTCTGTGGCATGAAGTTCATCTTGTTCTCACAATCCTTCTCAGGATTCTTCGCATTCTTTTCTGGAATCTTTGAGGTGATGCGATTGCGAGTCTTAAACAGAGAGGCAAGTTTTGTGTTGATATCCTTCAGGGTAGAAGCATCTACCACCTTGTCAACTGTCATGATTTTCTTGGCAGTAAGATAGTCGGCCACATCAACAACAGCCACATTATCAGGCTCACCCATAAGGAAGTCGAGGGTCTTATACACACCAAGTCCCTCTTTTGCCACATTCTTGTCGATGCTATTAAGCAGATACGCCATCATGGCAGCTTGCTTAACAGCTTGTTTCTGCTCGCTACAGAAAGTGAAGGTCTGCAACCACATCATAGCCCTGAAATATCTTTCTGACTGCTGATTGCGTGTATAGTGACCGCGAGGCTTGAATAGGTCATAGTTGAAAAGAATCTCCTTACCCATCATAGGGGACATGGTAGCCGTATAGCCGAACACATTAGTAATCTCCTGTTCTGCCTTTTCCTTGTATGAATCTGGGGCTTCAAGATGTTCGCCAGTAAGGAGTTCGTTAGCAACAGAGAAATAAGCTGCATTGAACTCCGCCAAATCCTTTAGCTCTGCATCCGAAGTATTTGCAGCAATCTCCATCGCCTTCTTATACATTGCCGTATTCATCGCACTAATACGAGGCACGAAGCAATCTTTCTCCAAAGATTTCAGCAAATAACCGAAATACATGTGGTATGCCTGAAGGAATACATCCGTGGTGATGTAGCTCGGCATCATCTTATAGTCATTTTCCTCGTAGACACTAAAGAGCTGTTCGTTTTTTGTAGGGATAATGGCAAAATTATGATGTGCCAGATGACTGAGGAATGGCTTATCCACCTCCTCCATCTGGAACATATTCACCGTCATAGCAGGATTGGCAAGTTTAAGACCGTCAACATCCGTTATCTGCAACTTCTTCAGTTCTGCGATACGCGCATCAATACGCATGATAAAGCCCTTCTCTTCCTTAGAGATTCCTGCCTTGTTGAAGTCAAGAAGCGCATTGTAGTCGTGCTTCTCCAGATAATCATAGCAGCGGTCGGTGTACCACTTCGTCTTTTGAGAAAAAAAAGTGTTGAGGTCTTCTTCCATAAACCACACACCTTTGAGTGCATACGGATAGTGACGGAGTATGCGCAACTCCATCAACGTCATATCACTTATGTCCATGTTCAGGTCAATCTCCCTTGGCAGAAGACTGTCGGTTACAAGGAATGAATGAGGATTGAACTCTACATTAATAAGTTCTGCCGCCTCTTCTGGCGAACCCTTACGCACCTCGTTGCAAGATGCCATCAGCAATGCTGCTGAGAATAAGAGAATGATAGATTTTTTCATATTAAATTAAAGAAAACAGCCCCTAACCCCGACCCTTCCCCCGCCCGGGGGAAGGGAGTAGTTACGTTAGTACGCTACAGGGGGATTGTTTATATTAATGTTTCTTTTTATTTACGTCTTGATTGGAAGTACTATCTAAAAAGCTCCCCCCTCGGGGGGATGGAGGGGGCTTCTATTGATTGGAATTACTATCTACTCCCTTCCCCCGAGCGGGGGAGGGGTCGGGGTAGGGGCTGTCCTTTTGTACTTCAACCCAAACCCTTTTAACTGATACAATACCTCGATGGTATCGCCATCTTTGCGCTCCCAGGTATGTACCAAGTTAGGCACGGTGTCGGTCTCTACCTTGAAATCGATAAGTGGACATCCAACTCTTGAGCCGAGCCAGAGCGGTCGGATAAACCGCCCTTTGTAGAGATGGAAGATAAACAGCCGTTTGTCTTTCTCTGGGCGGTAGCGCGTAGCCTTTATAGTGCCTACGAGGACTTCGGGAATGCTGTCGCCTGTCAAATCCCCGCATGTGAAGCGATATACAGGATAGTCCAATGCCCACGAATCTACGACACTATCACCCTTGAGATGCTCTATACGGTTAGTAGAATCCGTGACAGAAACAA
>CAMJKP010000057.1 GCA_946406435.1 uncultured Prevotellaceae bacterium
CACCAACGAGAATGATAGGCTTATGTCCGCAACGCTGGAGGTGACGGAGCATCATGATGCCACAAAGGTGACCTATATGGAGTGAATCGGCGGTAGGGTCTGTACCGAGGTAAGCAGTTACCATCTCCTTCTGGAGAAGTTCCTCTGCACCCGGCATAACCTGTGCGAGCATACCGCGCCATTTGAGTTCTTCAATGAAATTTTTCATATTTTTTTAATATTGACCCCTCACCTGCCCTGCGGGCATCCTCTACCCAAGGGGCGAGGGGGATGTTAGTATTTTCTGCTAATAAAGCCTATTAATGAGAAGATGTAACTTTTCCCTCGCCCCTTGGGGAGAGGGTGTCACATAGTGACGGGTGAGGGGCAGTTCTACGGAACAGGATCATATCCCGAACCTCCCCAAGGATGACATCTGAGCAAGCGCTTTATCCCAAGCCATAAACCCTTGATTGGCCCATATTTCACGATAGCCTGACGCATATACTCTGAGCACGTGGGAGTGAATCTGCACGAAGCTGGGGTGTAGGGACTTATCAGATGCTGATACACCCATATCGGGGCAAGGAGCAAGGAGGTTATTACCTTTCTCATCTTGCAAGTTTCTCTCCCATCCTTCGCAGGAGATTTACAACCTTATCCTCAACCTCAGCTGTTTCGTGATGCTGATGGTCAAGCCAGATGAATGCCATAGCGAGATATTTTCCTTCTGGAAGCTCATACAAATCGCGATGACGTCTATATGCCTCCCTTACCTGACGCTTCACCCTATTACGGTCAACGGCATGTTTGAAGCATCTCTTAGGAACGGAGATGAGCATCTGCACATCAGCCATATCCACATGGCTCCCCTTGTTTTCCAAAGCCTCATCATTATGGTCAAGTACCATAAAGACAAGACGGAGAGGGAAGCAGGACATTGATTTGCTTCCACCTCCGACGAAGAGACGATCGATGAGCTTACGGCTCACTAACTTCTCCTTCTTTGGAAACGAAAAGTTATTCCTCATTATCTATAAGATACCTGCGAAGAGCACCAGTCATAGATGGGTACTTCTCCGTAGGAGCCTCGAGGTCAAGTGTGAGCCCGAGATCCCTGACAGCCTTGGCAGTCGCAGGACCGAATGCAGCAATCTTAACCTCACCAGGCTTCATATTCGGAAAGTTCTCGTGTAGTGACTTCAAACCGGCAGGAGAGAAGAACACGAGCATATCATAGTCAAAGTTTGCTATCTCCTCTTCTGTGAAGTTGTTGCTAACAGTACGGTACATATAGCATTCCTTGTGGTCGAGTTCCTTTGAGTCAAGAAGCTTGGTAACAGTATCGTTAGCTACATCACTCAGAGGTACGAGATACTTCTCGTTCTTATGCTTAACCATTGCAGGAAGCAAATCATCAATCTTACCTGTTGTACCGAAGAACACCTTGCGCTTGCGATA
Organism: uncultured Prevotellaceae bacterium; assembly: GCA_946406435.1. Lineage (GTDB taxonomy): Bacteria > Bacteroidota > Bacteroidia > Bacteroidales > Bacteroidaceae > Prevotella. The sequence goes on from CAMJKP010000057.1 coordinate 1,441, forward strand.
CTGCACGTACTTCTGAATATAGAGAGCGATAGTCTCTGTCACGCAGAAATACTTGAGATCCTCAGGAATGGTGACACGTGTCTCCTTCGCAAGCTTGAAGAAGTTGTCTATAGCGTGGCGGGAAGTGAATACAATAGCGGTATAGTCAGCAATATTGACCCTCTGGTCACGGAACTCGCGTGTTGATATCCCTTCCACCTTGATGAACGGACGAAAGACCAGTTCCACATCAAAGTCCTCGGCAATATCATAGTACGGAGACTTATCGCTTGCCGGCTTTGGTTGTGATATCAGAATCTTCTTTACCATTTCTTTTTTTATTGAAAATTTGTTTAATATGTTACCTTCAGTAATTTATCTATGAGCATTAAAACTCCCCCCAATGTTGCAAGAGGTACGATTTCGAGGGTGCAAAAGTACAAAAAAAACTGCAAAAAATACGCTTTTCTTTGAAAAAAGATGCGATAAACCTTATAAAATGATAATAATTTGATAAAAATAATGATCAAAACGGTAGAAATTAACAGTATTTTGGCCGGCAAAGCGAAGAACGTATAGACCAAAACAACTGGCAAAAGTAGCACCCCTTCGAAGGACGTAAGGAACAATCTCGTTCTTACCGACTCTCCTATCTGATGAGCAGAAAAGAAAGTCCAGTTTGCCCATACATAGAACAGTTCTTTTAGCAAAAATATCCCGAATACTGCGAGCAAGAAAAGTCCCAGCAATTGATACGTTCCTATGGTGTATGTCTCCGTCGTGGTATCAACCAAACAATAGAAACATGAGAGCGACAATAATGCCCCTGTCTGGAAACACAGGAAGAACTGATAGTTCACCTCACCTGCGGTCTCCTTGTACTCTATAGAGTCGAAAGAACTGCCCGGATATACGAAGCTCTTGAACTGGTATATAATGAAACGCATAGAGCGTGACACCACCAATACTGTCAAGATGAAGAAAGCGAGCAGAACGCTCGTCATCAGACTATCATTCGACACCTGATACGGAATCGGCTCACCGGCTATACCCATTCTGCCTCCATTAATCTCAGGATGCATAAGCGAGTCGCTTGTGAAATACGTTTCCTTATAATATTGCGGGATAGAAGCCTCATACACACTCTTACCCAAAGGCTCTCCTGGAAGTCGGAGGGTATCCGGACGAGAAGAATAGTGTATCTCTCCCGGATGAAATGCCGCCTGAATAGCAGAATCCTGCTGGGCAGGAGTAGCATCCTTTGGCAAGGTACGAAGGATTTGATACGGATGGCGGAACTTACCAGCCGTACTGTCCTTCAGCAGCATCTCACCATTTTCCTCTACAGAAGAAACAGCGTGCTGTGTATGTATCGAATCGCTTAAATGCAAAATGCCTTCTTGATATCCTCTACCTTGTCAAGCTTCTCCCAAGTGAAGAGCTCAACCTCAATCTCCTTCGTCTCATGATAGAGGCTTGTAAATGTCTTCTTCACAACCTCATTCTTTCTACCCATGTGACCGTATGCCGCTGTCTCAAGATACATTGGCTGACGGAGCTTCAACTGACGCTCAATAGCCTTTGGACGGAGATCGAACATCTCCTTTATCTTTGCAGCAATCTCGCCATCGCTCATCTTAACGTTAGAGCGGCCGTATGTGTTCACATAAACGCTAACAGGCTCAGCTACACCAATAGCGTATGCCACCTGAACGAGAATCTCGTCAGCCACTCCTGCAGCTACCATGTTCTTTGCAATATAACGTGCTGCGTATGCTGCAGAACGGTCAACCTTTGATGAATCCTTACCTGAGAAAGCGCCACCACCATGAGCGCCCTTACCTCCGTAGGTATCAACGATAATCTTACGACCTGTAAGACCTGTATCTCCATGAGGACCTCCGATAACGAACTTACCTGTTGGGTTCACGTGATATGTGATATTGTCATTAAAGAGAGCAAGGACCTTCTCCGAGGTAATCTGAGCCTTAACACGAGGGATAAGGATATTGATTACATCCTCACGAATCTTAGCAAGCATAAGCTTGTCAGCATCCTCCTGAGTAGTGATGCTTGGAACTCCCGGCTTGATGAACTCGTCATGCTGAGTAGAAACTACGATTGTATCTATACGCTGAGGTATACCCTCATCGCTATACTCTACAGTTACCTGTGACTTAGAGTCAGGACGCAGATATGTCATCTCCTTACCCTCACGACGGATATCAGCAAGAGTCTTTACGAGCATATGACTAAGCTCAAGGCTGATAGGCATATAGTTGTCGGTCTCGTTCACGGCATAACCGAACATCATGCCCTGGTCACCTGCTCCCTGATTATCCTCCATCTCCTGACGCTCAGCATCAGTAAGGGCAGCCTTCTTGCGGTCAACACCACGGTTTATATCACCACTCTGCTCGTGGATAGCTGTAAGAATACCACAAGAATTACCATCAAACATATACTCAGCCTTGGTATAGCCGATTTTGTTGATAGTACGACGTGCTATTGCCTGAAGGTCAATATACTCAGTAGATGAAACCTCACCCATGATACAAACCTGACCTGTAGTACAGAAAGACTCGATAGCACAACGTGCATTCTCGTCGTATGCAAGGAACTGGTCAAGGAGAGCATCACTAATCTGATCGGACACCTTATCTGGGTGGCCTTCTGAAACTGATTCTGAAGAGAATAGATATGACATATAATTTGTACCTTTTTAATTTTTAGGGTGCAAAATTACTATTTTTTTCCCGAATCTCAAAAAGTTTTAATGTTTTTTGCTAAATTCTACCTAAGTTTAGGTATAGCAAATAAAAATCCCTCCCCAAATCGTTATACAAATACGTCAAAAATCCTGAAATTCTGTATTCTTCAAAAGCTTTATCCACCTTCTCTGCCTATGTGCATAAAAACACTTAGCCCATAGATAGACAAACAATGTCTTCCAACCCGCATCTATCTCAACGATATCCGAGTAAAGACATTGTTTATCATCTATTTCTTTTAACTCAATCCTATGATTCCATACCGGAACATGCTCATTCCCTTCTTGCGTATAGATACCTTCGTCCACATCAAACGATATAACGTTAATCCTATGCGTCCCAAAAGGAATGATGCCGAAGAGTCTGAGCTTATATGCCGAACTTGCACCTGTTTTCCATACAGATATCTGCTCTCCAACAGGAGTAAATGTTGCGTATGGCTTTGCTATATATTGCAAAAGACTAAGCTTTTGTAATTTGCCGAACACTTCTTCTTTGGAAGCTGGAAAAACAGAGGTTCTGACTACTTTCATCTCATTAGTAAACAAAAGAACTTCCTCCGAGGAATTCGCGCAACAGACTTGCCGGTGGTATCTGGCTTTCAGAGAGAGGCTTGATATACTTGAGGAACTTCAGCAATCTGTATGCCTCGTTATACTCGTCAGCCGACTCTGGAACCTGCTCAAGAAGCGGTTCTGCCTGTGTCTTGATAACGGCAAGCTCAAAGAGCATAGCCGTATTGAACATAGCATCCGCATTCTCCTGATAAGGGAAAATCCACTTGTTCTCTCCAGCCCTTACACTTGGCCATCTGCGAATGGTTTCCTGAGCAGAACATCCACGATACTTATAGTCGCGTATTATCCTGCGTAACAGACGGTTATCTGTTGTAGGGATATAGTTATGATTATCGAGAAGAACGGTTGTGAGAGCCGAAGCATATACTCGGAAAATATACTCCTGTGGAATATGAGCCGTAAGTTCTGGGTTTAGTGCATGAATACCTTCGATTACAAGCACATCGTTTGGCATCATACGAAGTTTCTTACCACTCTTCAAACTCTTACCCGACGTGAAATCATAGCGAGGCAATTCCACCTCCTCCCCCTTGAAGAGAGCCTCTAGCTGTTGGTTAAAAAGCTCAAGGTTAAGGGCATGTATTGACTCAAAATCGTAGTCGCCCTTCTCGTCCTTCGGAGTCAGTTCCCTGTCAAGGAAATAGTCATCCAGAGATATGCCTATCGGATGAATACCATTAGTCAGCAACTGTATGCTCAATCGCTTGCAAGTGGTAGTCTTTCCAGAGGAAGAAGGACCAGCGATAAGAACAAGTTTGACACCTCTTCGAGAGGCTATCTCATCAGCAATACGGCTTATCTTCTTCTCCTGAAGAGCCTCTGACAGATTTATCAGTTCTGCCGAATGCCCTAACATTATCGCCTTATTAAGAGTACCTATCGTACTGATACCGAGAATGTTCTGCCATTGGTGATGCTCACGGAATATGTCGAACATCTTATTCTGGCGAACAAACTCCCCAAGCTTTGAAGGATTAGAGAGAGACGGGATTCTGAGCAACAATCCATCATAGTAAGGCTCAAGTCCGAACAAATACAACTGACTGGTATTTGTCATCATCGAACCATAGTAATAGTCCTTATATCCATCCAATTCATAATAGACGGTATAGATCTTACCCGTGGTCTTCAGAAGCTCCACCTTTGTCTGGTCACCCAGTTTCTCGAACATCTCGATAGCCTCTTCCGTAAGGCATTCACGACGCTCAATCGGCATTCCAGCATCGATTATCTCGCGCATCCTATCACGAAGAGCAGACGCATCATCAGGAGTAACCTCTCGACCTATCTTCAAATCGCAGAAGAAACCGTTGCTCACAGGGATGTCGATAACCACACTTCCGTCAGGATAAAGATCGTGTATAGCCTTACAGAGCACAAGGAAAAGCGTGCGGGTATATACTCTCATTCCTGTAGAAGAAGTGAGATCCATATACTCAATCGTCTTGGCATTATACACACGGAAATTCAGGCCCTCAGTCTTGTTGTTCACCTTCACGCAAACAGGAGGCGTAACAAGATTGATAGACTGCTCCTTATTAAGAATGTCATATATCTCAGCAAGAGTACTTCCCACGTCAACCTTAATGGTCTGACCGGAATTCTTACAACGTATTGATACTTGTTTTATCATAATTATAGAATGTTTTTAGTAGTGATTTAAGCCGACGGTTAATTTACCGCCAATAGTCATATTGGTTGCAAATATACATAATTATTCTGAAAAGCCACACTTTTTTCGCAAGAAAATTTTGTTTTTTCTTACAATATCTACCAATCCCAACCTAATTGTTTTTACAAACGCAGAGACGCAAAGGCACAAAGTTTTTATCTCGCCATCATTATTAGCGTTGTAATGCTTGTATAGATGTCTCTTCAAAATAATACCCTAATGCTTTCTTGTATGCCTCTAAGCTATTAGCTGGAACATATACAGGGATGGATTTATTGATATCTTCAAAAACATCATACCCAAACTTAGGAGGTATACTTCCTTCAAAGGTTATTGAGGTGAGATTGCTGCAAAACAAGAAAGCACATTCATCGATACTCGTCACAGATTTAGGGATTGTGATTGAGGTGAGACCCATACATCCATAGAAAGCATGTTCTCCAATACTTGTCACAGAATTCGGAATTGTGATTGAGGCAAGACCTATGCAATACTGGAAAGTACTATTTTCGATACTCTTCACAGAGTTCGGGATAGTGATAGAGGCGAGACCTTTGCAATAATAAAAAGCATCCTTTCCTATACTCGTCACAGAGTTAGGAATTGTGATTGAGGTGAGACTTGAGCAATCATCGAAAGCAGCCCTTCCTATACTTGTCACAGAGTTTGGGATTATTATTGATGCGAGATTTTGGCAACAAGAGAATGCCTCATCTCCAATATTCGTCACGCCGTCTTCAATTACAACTTTCTTGACTTTATCTTTTTGATGACACCAAGGAGCCGTACTGACAAATTCTTTGTTTTCATATATCAAATCATAATCAGGCATATCTCCTGTTCCTGATATGGTCAAAGTACCATCATCAGACAGAGTCCATTCTATCTCCGCATGAATTGCAGAGAATGAAAAAAGGACAAAGAATATAAGGAGTAGATACTTTCTCATAATTGCTTAGTATTTTTGAGGTATTTAGTATAATGCCATAATATGGCATCGGATGCAAAAATACATAAAACATCTGACAACTCCAAATATTTACGAGAAAAATAGTTTTTCAGCATGATTCTTCATATTTTTCCCCTCGTTGAAAATCGCTCTTGACAACGCTTTTCCTCCGATGATAATACCATTATAATACCATAATATTACCATTATAATACCATAATAATACCATAAACTATGGTAATATTATGGTAATTTAAAGGTAAATTAAAGGTTTTTTAATGGGAATTACTTCCTTTTCAGAACGGGAATTCAGATAAACCAGATAGATTCTTCTTCTTTTGAACACAGATTGCACAGATTAAAGGGATTTTTTTCGTTTGCACTCGTGATTGACATCTGTGTTATCTGTGAAATCTGTGGTTTATAAAAAATTTACAGATAATTTACTTTCTATGAAACAGCTTGCTGTTAAGTTTCTACATTTTTTCCGCTTTTTCGCTTTTATCTCTGCAATTTTTATTACTTTTGCACTCGAAAATCGGAGACGTACACCAGCCTTTTAGGCTGACACATACTATTTTCTTCGTGCGAACCAAAGTTTGCACCCATCTATGGACAAGGACATAAGAAAGAAATATCAACGCTATCTGAGATTGGAGCGAGGACTTTCAGAGAACACTCTGGAGGCATATATGCTCGATCTTGACAAACTCCTCACTTTCCTTCACGATAAGGGTGTGGCTCCAGAAAGCGCATCCCTTCACGATCTGGAGGAATTCTGCGGAGCTTTGTTCGACCTTGGCATATCCACTCGTTCTCAGGCAAGAATACTGTCGGGCGTGAGGAGTTTCTACCGTTTCCTTGAACTTGACGGATATATCGACAATGATCCAAGCGAGCTTCTTGACTCTCCAACACAAGACAAGCATCTGCCTGAGGTTCTGTCGCTTAAAGAAGTGGATATGCTTGAGGCAAGCATAGACCTCAGCAAATGGGAAGGACAACGTAACAAGGCTATCATCGAGGTACTGTTCTCTTGCGGGTTGCGAGTATCAGAACTTGTCAATCTCACACTATCACATCTGTACCTTGATGAGCAATATGTGAGGGTGGTGGGAAAAGGCTCTAAGGAAAGGCTTGTGCCTATCTCCGAAAAGGCAATAAAAGAACTGAAAAACTGGTTTGTTGACCGAAATCTGATGACGAACATAAAGAAAGGCGAGGAGGATTATGTCTTTCTGAATCGTCGTGGAGGGCATCTCACCCGCACTATGATTCTCATCATGATAAAACAGCAAGCTATTGAGGCTGGTATCAAAAAGACTATTTCCCCCCACACTCTTCGTCATAGTTTTGCAACGGCCTTGCTTGAGGGAGGAGCAGATTTGAGGGTTATCCAGGCACTTCTCGGGCATGAGAAAATCGCCACAACGGAGATCTATACCCATATCGATATGAGCACGCTCCGACAGGAAATCCAGTTGCATCATCCGAGAAGCAATAGAAAGTAAATTAACGTCAGTTCGACGAATTCAATGGATGCATCTCCGATGCTTGTACTTTACAGAAAATTAATGCGAAATTAATGGGATATTAATGAGAAATTATATGTTTTCGCTCTGCGAACCTACATTAATGATCACAAATGACACATTAATGTCGCATTAATTTCTTCTTGTAGTAAGCGGTTTGTTTTCGTCGAACTCACGTTAAATTAGATTAAATGCTCCGCTTACGCAGAGGATTTTGGAAAGCAAATTGGAAGTAAATTAAACCAGTAAATTACTATGCGGCATCCGCCGCTTGGAAATTATAAGGCTTAAAAATTTACTGAATTAATTTACTGGTTTAATTTACTGATAATTTACTTTCCAAACTCTCCCACGCAAGTGGGATTTACTTTCCAAAATTCAAGTTTTGCGAAGGAAAAGGGACGATTACACCTCTTTATTAAATATTCTTTGATTTTTTTTCTTCATTCTACATTTTTTTTCGTAATTTTGTGCCCTAAAGTTTAAAATAATCCCAACTAATGGAACAGAAACAATATAAACGTACTACCGTAACTGCCGCTCTGCCATACGCAAACGGTGGTGTGCATATCGGTCATCTGGCTGGTGTTTATGTGCCAGCAGATATCTATGTGCGCTATCTTCGACTGAAGAAGAAGGATGTTGTGTTCATCGGAGGTTCTGATGAGCATGGTGTGCCTGTTACAATCCGTGCCCGTAAGGAGGGTATCACAGTACAGGAGGTTGTTGACCGCTATCACGAGATGATCAAGAAGTCTTTCGAGGATTTCGGCATCTCTTTCGATATCTATTCTCGCACAACAAGCGAGACTCATCATAAGTTTGCTTCTGATTTCTTCCGTAAGCTTTACGATGACGGCAAGCTTCAGGAGATCGTAGAAGAGCAGTATTGCGATGAGGTTACAGGTGAGTTCCTTACCGATCGTAACATCGTAGGTACTTGTCCTCGTTGTGGTGCTGAGGGCGCTTACGGCGACCAATGCGAGAAGTGTGGCGCTACCCTTTCTCCAGACGAGCTTATCAACCCAACAAACAAGAACAATCCGGGACACGGACTTGTGAAGAAGCCTACAAAGAACTGGTATCTCCCACTTGGCGAGTATCAGAACTGGCTGAAAGAATGGATTCTTGACGGTCACAAGGAGTGGCGTTCAAATGTCTATGGCCAATGCAAGAGTTGGCTGGATATGGATCTTCAGCCACGTGCTATGACCCGCGACTTGGATTGGGGTATTCCTGTTCCTGTTGAGGGAGCAGAGGGCAAGGTGCTCTATGTTTGGTTTGATGCCCCTATCGGCTATATCTCAAACACAAAGGAGCTTTGCGAGAAGAACCCAGAGAAATGGGGCACATGGCAGAAATGGTGGCAGGATGAGGACACACGTCTCGTTCACTTCATCGGTAAGGACAACATCGTGTTCCATTGCCTCATCTTCCCTGTTATGATGAAGGCTCATGGTGGCTATATCATGCCAGACAACGTACCAGCTAACGAGTTCCTGAACCTTGAGAACGACAAGATCTCAACATCACGCAACTGGGCTGTATGGCTCCACGAGTATCTCGTTGACCTCCCGGGAAAGCAGGATGTTCTCCGCTATGTTCTTACGGCAAATGCCCCTGAGACAAAGGATAACAACTTCACTTGGAAGGACTTCCAAGAGCGTAATAACTCTGAGCTTGTGGCTATCTACGGTAACTTCGTGAACCGTGCGCTTCAGCTCACAAAGAAGTATTTCGAGGGTGTTGTTCCTGCTATGGGTGAGCTTCAGGATGTTGACAATCAGGCAATCAACGAGTTCAAGGACGTGAAGAAGAACGTTGAGGAACTTCTCGACCAGTTCAAGTTCCGTGAGGCTCAGAAAGAGGCTATGAACCTTGCACGTATCGGTAACCGCTATATTACCGAGTGCGAGCCTTGGAAGCTCTGGAAGACAGATCCAAAGCGCGTTGAGACAATCCTTCACGTTTGTCTTCAGCTCACAGCTAACCTCGCCATCGCCTTTGAGCCATTCCTTCCATTCTCAAGCAAGAAGCTCAGGGAGATGCTCAACCTCAGTTCATTCGACTGGGAGCAGCTCGGTTCTATGGATATCCTCAAGGCAGGTCATCAGCTTGGCGAGCCTTCACTTCTCTTTGAGAAGATTGAGGATGCTACCATTGAGGCTCAGCTTCAGAAACTTGAGGACACAAAGAAGGCTAACGAGGCAGAGAACTTCGAGCCAGAGCCATTCAAGGAGAATGTTGATTTTGATACATTCGAGAAACTCGATATCCGTGTAGGTCTCGTAACATCTTGCGAGAAGGTGAAGAAGTCAAAGAAGCTTCTCAAGTTCCATATCGACGACGGAACGAAGGACGGTCGCACAATCCTCTCAGGCATAGCCGCTTACTATGAGGATCCACAGGAACTCGTGGGCAAGCAGGTGCTCTTCGTTGCTAACTTCGAGCCACGCAAGATGATGGGCGAAGAGAGCCAGGGCATGATTCTCTCAGCCGTAAACTTCGACGGTTCACTCTCTGTTACAACAACGAGCAAGGAGGTTAAGCCAGGATCAATAGTAAGCTAAAAGTGAGACCCACCCCTTTACCCCTCCCATAAAGGGCGGGGAGTAGATACACTTCAAGGGGAAGGTCTATTCCATCATAGCAATTTTTAATTCAAAGAAATAATCACCTCTGTAGGATTAATACATACTACTCCCCTCCCCTTATGGGAGGGGCTCTGGGGGTGGGTCGTTAATTTATGATAGAAAAAGAAATAACTCTTGCAGTCTTGAAGGCTGTCAAGGAACTATACGGACAGGAAGTGCCAGAGAAGATGGCACAACTGCAGAAGACACGCGCAGAGTTTGAGGGCAACCTCACTCTCGTGGTATTCCCATTCGTGAAGATGGCTCGTAAGAAGCCGGAAGAGGTTGCTGCTGAGATTGGCGAATACCTCGTAAAGAACAGCAATTCGGTTGCTGCATACAACGTGGTAAAGGGCTTCCTTAACCTCGTTATTGCCCCAGAGGCATGGGTATCTCTTCTCAACGCTATTGATGCTGATGAGCATTATGGCGAGAAGAAGGCGACAGAGGATTCTGACCTCGTAATGATTGAGTACTCATCTCCTAACACCAACAAGCCTCTGCACCTCGGTCACGTACGTAACAACCTCCTCGGTTGGTCTCTTGCACAGATCATGGCAGCTAATGGTCATAAGGTTGTTAAGACAAACATCGTGAACGACCGCGGTATTCACATCTGTAAGTCTATGCTTGCTTGGCAGAAGTGGGGTAACGGCGAGACTCCTGAGACATCTGGCAAGAAAGGCGACCACCTCATTGGCGACTACTATGTGGCTTTCGACAAGCACTATAAGGCTGAGTGTGACGAACTTACAAAGAAGTACGTTGCCGAGGGTATGGCTGAGGATGCTGCTAAGGAGAAGGCAAAGCAGGAGGCTCCGCTTATCAAGGAGGCTCACGATATGCTCGTGAAATGGGAGAACAACGACCCTGAGATTCGCGCTCTCTGGGCAAAGATGAACGAGTGGGTTTATGCCGGATTCAACGAGACATACAAGGCTCTCGGCGTTAGCTTCGATAAGATATACTACGAGTCAAATACATATCTTGAGGGTAAGGAAAAGGTGGACGAAGGTCTTGCAAAGGGTTTCTTCTATCGTCGTCCGGACAACTCTGTATGGGCTGACCTCACAAGCGAAGGTCTTGACGAGAAGCTTCTTCTCCGTTCAGACGGTACATCCGTTTATATGACTCAGGATATCGGTACAGCAAAGCTCCGTTTCCAGGACTACCCTATCGACCAGATGATCTACGTAGTAGGTAACGAGCAGAACTATCACTTCCAGGTACTCTCAATCCTTCTTGACAAACTCGGATTCAAGTGGGGTAAGGATCTCGTTCACTTCTCTTACGGTATGGTGGAGCTGCCTAACGGTAAGATGAAGTCTCGTGAGGGAACTGTGGTAGATGCCGACGACCTTATCGCAAGTATGATTAATGATGCCTACGAGGTTTCTCGCGACCACGCAAAGAAAGTGGATATGACCGAGGAAGAAAGCCGTGAGGTAGCTCGTATCGTGGGTATGGGTGCTCTGAAGTATTTCATCCTCAAGGTTGACGCTCGTAAGAATATGCTCTTCAACCCAGCAGAATCTATTGATTTCAACGGAAACACAGGTCCGTTCATCCAATATACATACGCTCGTATCCGCTCTATTCTCCGCAAGGCTGAGGAGCAGGGATTGAAGGTTGAGCAGATGAATGGTGGCGTAGAACTTGCAGAGAAGGAGATTGAGCTTATCCAGAAGACATCTGAGTATGCAGCAGCCGTTGCACAGGCAGGTAAGGATTACTCTCCTTCAGGTATCGCAAACTACTGCTACGAGCTTACAAAGGCATTCAACCAGTTCTACCACGACTACTCTATCCTCGGTGAGGAAGATGCAAAGAAGAAGCAGTTCCGTCTGCTCCTTGCAAAGAACGTGGCAAAGACCCTGAAGAACGGTATGGCTCTCCTCGGAATTGAGGTTCCGGAGAGAATGTAAAGACCCTCTAATCCCCCTTAGAGGGGGACTTTTGAACACTCCTGCCCTCCCCTTTTAAGGGAGGGGCAGAGAGTCTTATCTAAGGTAATGTAAAAAACACTCTAATACATCAATCACTAAAACCCTAAACAATAAATAAAAATCATGGCTTATCAAGAACAAAGAACAACAGGCTACGGAACTCGAGTAGGAAATTCATTTAAGGCAATCGGTAGTGGAATACTACTCTTCTGCATCGGAACAGCTCTCCTTTGGTGGAACGAAGGTCGCGCAGTCAAGACAGAAAAGATGCTCGACGAGGTTGGTGGCAATTACGTTGAGATGGAAAATCCTAACAAGAAAGACGCATCACTCGACGGCGAAATTATCTGCGGAACTGCCTTGGCTACAACCGAGGACTCTCTAAGCGACAAGCAGTTTGGCGTAGGCGCAAAGGCTATTGCCCTTCATCGTAGAGTGGAATACTACCAATGGGTAGAGGAATCTAATGAGACCAGCGAGGATAAACTTGGCGGTAAGGAAGTTACTACCACCACATACACCTATTCAAAGAAATGGGTTAGCAGACCTGTTGAGTCTTCAGACTTCAAGGATCCAGCATATCAGAATAAGAACACGATACTCACAACCGTTGAGGAGGATGACCAGTATGCTGAGAATGTAAGCTTTGGTGCATACAAGCTCAACGAGAGTCTGATTCATCGTATCTCATCACGTGAGGGACTTGACCTTGCAATCAACGAGGATCTGATGAAGGAACTTGACAAGAGTGCACAGACAGCCTACGAACGTTTCTATGGCGTGAAGAAATCAGCCAAGCAGACTGTTGAGCAACCTGCAGAGACAACCGTTCTCTCTGATTCTGCCAAGGCTGTAGCCGACTCTTTGAAGGCTGTAAATGATAGCATTATAAAGAACGCAGTAAACAAGAAAGACCTTGAATATGTGCATCAGGCAGGCAACGTATTGTATTTCGGTCGTGTACCAGGCTCACCAGAGGTGGGTGATGTCCGCGTGACCTTCGAGAAGGTAGTACCAGCCAAGGTTACTATCATGGCTGTTGTTGATGGCGACTCTTTCAAACCATACAAGGCAAAGAACGGCAAACGTTTCCAGAGGCTCGTAATGGGCAAGAAGAGTGGTGACGAGATTATCGACATAGAGAAGGAAACAAACAATATGCTTCTCTGGGTATTCCGTATTTTCGGAGTCATGTTGGTAATCGGCGGTCTTAAGGGTATCTTCGGTTTCTTGGAGACAATACTGAAGGTTGTTCCATTCATAGCAAACATCTTCGGATGGGGTGTCGGTGTTGTCTGCACGATATTAGGCCTTGTATGGTCGCTTATCATCATCGCTATAGCATGGCTTTTCTATCGCCCTATACTCGGCATCACATTACTTGTCATAGCAGGATTCCTCACATGGGTATTTGCTTTCAAGGGCAAGGATAAGCTGAAAGAACTGGCTGCAAAAACGAGAAAAGAGTAAGGCCTAAAGAAATTGTAAATGGTAAATTGTACATGTAAATTTTTCTTGGCATTTCTTGCCATAATGATGCTCGTTGCCTGCGGAGACAAGACGAACAATACAGGTGTTGATGCTGATAGCCTGACTACAGACTCTGCCACAATACAGCCTGCTATTGCGACTGTCAACCTTGACTCCGTAAGGCATACGAAGGAATATATCACCCAGCGCATAGACACCATATATAAATATATGGACGATGCAGTCTGTTGTTCCAACCGCTATAATGACCTTACAAATCAGGCGTGCAAGATAGCGGAAGAATTATCAGATCTGTATATCGACTGCGACCATTGGATAATGGGACAGGACATCGCCCCTGATTGGAGTTATAAGATAAGGAATATCAATATTGAGAGTGATTCCATAGCTTGGGTAAAAATGACAATCCACAACTTCTCGGATCGGAAGGTAAAGCTAAAGCTATTATACGAACGTGAAGACTGGTTCGTTGACGACATCCTCACCACATACGTGGAGAATGGTGTCACAAAGGAATTTAGCGAACAGGAACATGCACGCAATTACATCTCTGAAAACAAGAAATAAATGAGAAAAGTATTCCTATCAATATCTGTCATACTGCTTATGTGTGCCTGTGGCGGTCAGACGCAGAAACCGGCATCGGAAAATGATTCCGCAACGGCATCTGTAGAAAATAACGACCAAAAGCGCGCATCTGCGAAAGATATTCCCGATTTCGTAAAAAGCGTATATAACAAGGTGAATGAAGTCATGTCACAGCAGGTAGTAAATACCTACGTTCTTGACAGCGCATTCTTCGCCCCAAGCTATACCGAGCTGTACAAGAAGGTGCGAAAGGCTGAGGAAGGGAAATCATTCGACAATATGTGTTTTGTTGAGTATATGCCTTTCACTCAAGGTCTTATCGTTCCTATCACCATTACCGACATTAAGGCAAACATGCTTACCGACAACACCGCAGAGGTGTTTTATGAAATGAGAGACAAGGAGGATGTGGTCAAGATGTGGTGGCATCTGGTATATGCCAATGGTGAATGGCGTATCGACGACTGGAAGAATGATCCAGAAGACGAGAATAGCATGGGTGACAGGATGCGTGAATATCTGGCAAAGTGAAAAGAGTAAAGTAGAAAGTGTAAAGGGTAAAGAGTAAGATGAAAAAGATATCATTTCTCGTTGTTCTGTGTCTCTGTCTCATAACAGGAGCAAAGGCACAGAATACCAAGCAATATGAGAGAAAGGACTTCTCCTTCAAGATAACCAAGGAGAAAGACGCAGAGGGCTATGTCAATATCGTTAAGCTAAGCACATACGTTGGTTCTCAACTCATAGACAATTACTCTTTCAAGGTGCCTTCGCCTCTTCCAGAAGACCCTTCTGATGCTATTGGAGCTGTCTCTGAAGAGGATATCAACTTTGACGGCTTTCCCGATATTGATATCAATCTCGGCTATCGAGGTGCTGGAAGTGCGAATAACATACAGCATGAGGCTCTTCTCTGGAATCAGCAGCAGCATGCCTTCGTAAAGACTGATGGTTACAACGATATTGGCGAACCGCAGCTTGATCCCAAGAATAAGGTTGTCTTTACGGTTATCAACAGCTATACCGATGTCACCAAGACCTACTACCGATGGAATGGCAACAAACTCGTGGAATATCTCTGCGAGACTGCAAAAATCGAGGATGACAAGGTCATAGATTTCAGCGGAATGCTCAATTTCCCTCTCTACACTCTTGAAGCAAAACTGAACGGTAGGACTCCTATCATAATCGCCTTTCAGAAAAACGAAAAGGATATCGTGGCAGGCTACATCTACTACCCTCGTGCCAAGAATCCTGCTCCTATCATGATCAAGGGAATCTACGATAATGGCACCTACGACCTCCGTGAACGTCTGAACGACGGAACCACAACAGGCTATATCTGCCTGAAATGCGACAAAGACGAGAATTGGAGTGGCGGGTGGGCTAATCCTACGACTCATAAGGAGCTGAAGCTAACGGATATATCCTTCAGTCACGAAGCTCAGAAATGGTTCACGAAATCGTTGTTTTTGGAAGAATAAATTGTAAACAATATGATAGAAATACCAGAAGGTTTAGGCGGAAAGATTTTCAAGGGCTGTGGCTGTATATCTATCGGCATAGTACTGATGTTCATCCTCGTAATTGTTATCGGCATCTGTGTGGATGACGAGGAAACGACCGATGAGAAGAAGGAAGAGCAGAAGACCGAGCAGGTTGAGAAGAAAGACAGCGTGGTTGTCAATGCCCCGCTGGAAGGCGACCCCTACAAGGAACTTGACGAACTGATAGGTCTTGAGCAGGTGAAGGAAGAGGTTCACTCGCTCGCCAACTTCGTAAAGATACAGAAACAACGCGAGAAGAAAGGCCTGAAGATTCCAAAGATGTCGCTCCACCTCGTGTTTACCGGCAGTCCTGGTACTGGTAAGACTACCGTTGCGCGTATCGTGGCAAGGATATACAAGGATCTGGGAGTTCTGAAGAAAGGCCACACGGTGGAAACCGACCGCTCTGGACTTGTTGCCAACTATGTGGGACAGACAGCCACCAAGACTAATGCCATAGTTGATTCTGCCCTTAATGGCGTTCTCTTTATCGACGAGGCATACGCGCTTGTACCTACGGCAAACAAGAATAACGACTACGGACAGGAGGCTATCTCTACCCTACTGAAGCGTATGGAGGATGACCGCGACCGTCTGGTGGTAATCGTAGCTGGATATACAAACGAGATGAAGCGCTTCATAGACTCCAACCCAGGACTACAGTCACGTTTCAACCGTTATATCAATTTCCCTGACTATACTTCAGGCGAGCTCTGCGATATCTTCAATATGTATGTCAAGAAAAACCAATATAGCTTGACGCCTGATGCTGAGCGTTATCTCAAGACGCGCCTCGATAGTGCAGTAAAACATAAGGACCGCAACTTCGGTAATGCCCGCTATGCCCGAAACATATTCGAGAAGAGCATACAACGGCAGGCAAACCGACTGTCAAGCGAAAAGAACCCGACAACAAGACAACTGTCGGAAATAACCGCAAGCGATATACGCGAAGCATTCAATAAATAGCACAAATTCTACAACTTACGGAACCTGAACTGCATTTTTTCAGAGAAAAATTTGGTTTTCTCAGAAAATGTGTGTACTTTTGCACCGAAAACGTAAAGACACGACGAAATAAAAATCAAAGGTCTTTTCGGAAAACACATAATGAGGAAACAGGATTCCGGTATCGCTGAAAGATTAAGTGATGTCGGGGTTCTTATTTTTTAGTCTGCAGACAGTCGGCCTAAACATGATGACTGCAACTAAACATTAAAAAGTAATTTCTTAAACAACAAAATATTATGGCATACATGTCAAAAGAAGGCTACGAGGCACTCGTAGCAGAACTCCACCGTCTAGAGGCTGTGGAGAGTCCTAAGGCTTCGGCTGCAATAGCAGAGGCTCGTGATAAGGGAGATCTCTCTGAGAATGCTGAATATGATGCTGCCAAGGAGGCACAGGCAAAGCTCATGGAGAAAATCAATCAGATGAAGCTCACTCTTGCTGACGCAAAGATCATAGATAAGAGCCGTCTCTCTACTGATGCGGTTCAGCTATTGTCAAAAGTAGAGATGACCAACCTCACAACAAAGTCAAAGATGACATACACCATCGTGGCTGAGAATGAGGCTGACCTTCATGCCGGAAAGATTTCCGTCAAGACTCCTATCGCTCAGGGTCTTCTCAATCATAAGGTTGGCGACGAGGTTGAGATTACAATTCCTCGTGGCAAAATCAGACTCAGAATTGACAATATAACAATCGAGTAAAAATAGTAGTCCCCTCCAACCCCTTCTCAAGGGGCTAGAGGGGGCATTATTATATTTTTTTCATGATGTGATTTGACTTTTTCGGATTTACATCGTCTAAGGTTATTATAGTAAATAGGAATTAGAAAATAAGTATGGATATCTTTTCAAAAATTGCAGCTGGCGAAATCCCAAGCTATAAATGTGCAGAGAACGAAGAGTTCTACGCATTTCTTGACATCAATCCTCTTGTTGTAGGTCATACTCTTGTCATCCCACGTCGTGAGGTTGACTATATCTATGATATGGAAGACGACGAGATTGCTCGTTATCAGGTGTTTGCAAAGAAAGTTGCCAAGGCTATCAAGGAGGCTTTCCCTTGCGTAAAGGTTGCCCAGATTGTTCTCGGTCTTGAAGTTCCACACGCTCACATCCACCTCATCCCTATGCAGAGTGAGAAAGATGCTAACTTCGCAAACGAGAAACTTAAGCTCACAGAGGATGAGTTCAAAGCTGCTGCAGAGAAGATATATAAGGCTTTTAAGAAGCAATAACAGACCCACCCCTACCCCCTCCCATAAATGGAGGAGAATAGATACATTCTTCTAATCAAAAGGGAAGGTCTATTTCTATAAAATCAACAAATACAATCCCACCTTCTACGGGGAGAAATACATACTACTCCCCTCCCTTTACGGGAGGGGTTCGGGGGTGGGTCTTTTAATCGTTTAAATGTAATTTCAGGTAATGACAAAAAGATTGTTTACGCTTTCTCTTATGATGTTTGCCGTGCTCACAATAATGGCTCAGGGCACAGTTAAGGGAAAGGTATTGGACAAGAGCAACGACGAGGCTCTTGGCTTTGTTAATGTTGCTGTATCACCAAAAGGAAGCAAGACTATCGCTGGTGGTGCAACAACCGATCTTGATGGTAAATTCACTATCAAGAACCTAAAGAATGGTGAGTACACGCTCACCCTTAGTTTTGTAGGTTACAAGACCGTAACCAAGGAGTTCCGAATTTCTGACACCAACAAGACTGTAAGCTATGCGGGTATCCACATGGCTGAGGATGCAAATATGCTCAACGAGGTCAAGGTTGTTGGTCAGAAATCAACAATGAAGCTCGAAGTTGACCGCAAGACATTCGACGTGTCAAGCAACCTTGCAAACGTGGGCGAGTCAGCATCCGAGGTTCTCGACAACATCCCAAGCGTTGAGGTCGATAACGACGGTAACGTGTCGC
>CAMJKP010000058.1 GCA_946406435.1 uncultured Prevotellaceae bacterium
ATTTTTCGAATGACATTGGATTTTTTGCGATTTTCACATTATTATTGCTTCTTTCTACCTTCCCTGCATGCGTAATTTTGAATTTATACATATTATCAACTATATTATACCTAAATTCCGCAGCACTTTAGTTTAACTTTCTTTATAAGTTCCTGGGCAACAAAAAGTTGCCCAGGATTTTGCCATGTCAGATTTTTCACTTACCTTAGTGCTGCGTTTCAAGACGAGCAAAAAATCATCAATGACATGGCAAAAGTACAAATAAAATCTGAGAAAATCACTCATTTTAGAGGAATTATTTATTTGAGAGGGATATTTCCTTGTTACGTGAGTCCCATTATCGATAAAGTTTTTGAGTTTTCGATGAACGCAGACGACAAAACGAGTCCACATGACTATTGTTTGTGAATTTTGAATAATATGGTATAAATACATAGACTTTATATAATCGTAATATTATGTTCTCTTTTGCCTTTTACCTCCTTTAACCGTCAAATAAGTTTGTCGGAAATCGTGTTAAAAATGGTTATGTTGCTGATATTTAGTATAATAGGCTGTTTTTCGACGAGGAAGAATACTAAAGCGTCCACACTAATGTAATACACTATTTGATAGTCTATTACAATCAAGCAATAATGAGAGGCAACTGCCTCTCATTTTGTTTTCATCCCGCTTGCCCCGCATGTTGATATGCCGTTTTTTCGAATGTCTCATTGTCTCATTTTCTCATTTCTCCAGTTGCTTCGCTATACTTTTTCTTGCCTTGCGAAACATA
Source organism: uncultured Prevotellaceae bacterium (assembly GCA_946406435.1). GTDB lineage: Bacteria > Bacteroidota > Bacteroidia > Bacteroidales > Bacteroidaceae > Prevotella. The sequence goes on from CAMJKP010000058.1 coordinate 776, forward strand.
CGATTTCTTTAATTTGCAAGCAGAACCAAACGCACTGCATGACCCTCGGAGCGATAGTAGCCCAACGTTCCGGCATACCCCGGACCGAAGTACATAAGCCACGAGTGCTCGATGCTTCTACTAGGCGTGCACGACCAATAATAGCCCCAATCATCAGCTTCGCTGTAATTAGTCCCCCAGTACGAGCCTGTAGCTGGGAGGCAGACTAAGCCCTTAGCCTCGTAATACTCAAAATCCGCTTTTGACATAGTCTTACCATTATTTTTTGATTCAATAGTTCTTAACAGGCTCTTACCTGGTGTGGTATCTATGAGAAAGCAAGTTTTACCATCTACTTTCCAACCACATTCGCCTAATTTTTCACAGACATATCTCCACTCACACACCGACAGCACTGCCCATTTCTTATTGTCGTTACGAGGCATGCTAAATTTTTTAGGGTTTGCAAAATAAAACTCCTGTTCTGAGTAATTATGTGCCCAGTACAATTTAGTGGCCTTACTGAGACATTCGTCACGAGTTCTCCCCCAACGGAAAAGACCAATGTGGTTCGAGGTGTTATTTGAACAGTCTAACTGACTCTTTTCAAAATAGAAGTGATAGCTGCTGTAATAAATATTGCCTTTATTCGTGAAATAGAAACTGCGCTTAAATTTTGAATCGTAACAATCATAGCCTTCGACTGTTATCTTATTACCAATAGCATCATCAGGCTTATCCTCATTCACCATATCGATTTTAATATTATAGTCCTTGCCGTTATACACAGTATCCTCTATGAGCTTGCCATTTACTTCCTTCATAATGTGATAGTATGGCTGTGCCATTGATACCACAGATGTCAATGCCACGATGAATGACATTATCGCTTTCTTTGAAATGTTCATAGTTTTATTGTTTATTTGCTTTTCCTTACTTTGATTTCTCGTTCTGCTTCGTTGGGCTTTTTTTGCCTTGAGAAACATACGATTTCTTTAATCTGCAAGTATGACCAAACGCACAGCGTAACCGAGGCTGCGTTTAGGGCCACTCCATGTACGTGCTCGGCTCGAATCGAAGTCCATAGAATGCACTCCGGCCTTGCCTTGTCCAACTAACATGTCGTTGCTGGGCGTGCTCGACCAATAGTAGCCGGTTATATTCTGACCGTATAAACTCGTGTTCTTGAGCAAGCCTGAAGCAGGGAGGCAGACTAAGCCTTGAGCCTCTAAGGACTTAAATTCGTCTATTGACAGATCCCGAGGATTACCATTATTTTTATTTCGAAGTTCTGTTAACAGGCTCTTACCTGGTGTGGCATCTATGAGAAAGCAAGTCTTTCCATCTACTTTCCACCCATATTCGCCTAATTTTTCACAGACATACGACCACTCACACGCAGCCAGCACAGCCCATTCCTCGTTGCCCAAGTCCTCTTTCAATTTTGGTAAGTTTGCTGGATCCGCAAAATAAAAATATGTTTCTGTAGCATTAGTGTTAAGCACATAAGATTTTACATCGATACATCCTTCAAGATTGCTATCCCAACAGAAATGACCGCAGTGATCCTTACTATATCTTCTTGGATAGTCAAGCTGACTATTTTCAAAATAGAATTTACCTTCTGAATTATTGTAATAAACATTACCGTGCTTCGTGAAATAGAAACTGCGCTTTAATGATGATTTGTCGCAGTCATAGTGCTCGAGTGTTATCCTACCACCAATAGCATCTTTAGGCCTCGGCTTTTCCATATCGACTCTAATCTTATAGTTCTTAGCATTATACGCAGCCTCTTCGGTCAGAATGATACCCTCTCGCTTCATGACGTGATAGTATGGCTGTGCCATTGCTACCAATGATGTCAATGCCACGAGGACAGACATTATCGCTTTCTTTGAAATATTCATAGTTTTATTGTTTTATTTCGTTATTTATATAGTTACCAACTACGCCAACGGCGAGCTTTGCTATTAATAGCCATACCATTTTTTTATTTTGGCTAAACAAACAGCTAAAATGCTGACGATAACGGCGAATGCCATCACGCCTAAAATAAACCTTGCTACTACTATCATATCATTACCAATTTATAGTTCGTGAATAACTTACAGCACATTGTGTGTGCGACATAATATTACTATTACAATTCATCTTCCCAGATTTCTCCAAAAATTGGATTCCCCTTTGCACCTGCCATACCACCGAATGGATCATCATTTATATCGCCAGTGTGATTTCCAAGTGGGTCATCGTAATTGTAACCTCGCGACCAGGAGGTCAGTATGCTTTCTTCAATCGTAGAATCCACTATCTCGGCAATAGGCTGCTGGTATATCTTTTTCATTTCCTTTCCGTTCTCATTTGATGATTACTTAATCATATACTTTGCGCCATTCTGCACTACTATTGTGCCTCGACGAGGATTCTTGACTCGCTGACCACTGAGCAGATACATCGTACTGTTCATGTCGGGCTTGCTGTCATTGTCATCAACAATCATTGCATCGTCAATGCCTGTAGTTGCTGAATCGAAATCGAGCATAAGCATTTCTTGAGCTTGCAGCTTTCCACCTTGCATTACAAAATAAGGAGTGAAAGCCGGGACTGATGTTGCGACTCTCAGGAACACACCTTTCCTGGTGAGTGAGTAGAGAATCTTGTTTTTTGTTTGGGCAACTGAGCCTGATTTGACAAACTTGAACTTATTAACGTTTTTGCAATCCCTATCACTGACAGTTTCGTTTGTGACAGGTATCTGATACCAACCAGGACTATTGCCTTGCATAACAAAGCCTTGACCCTTTGGCAGTTTTGTGCGCTCGGCAAGTGCTATGCGACTGCCGTCTGCGGTGAGACCTATAGCAATATAGGCTCTGATTTCGGTTGGTTCCTCAAACATTTCTGTAATGCCAGAAAAATCCATTGTGCCAGAGTTATTACCTAAATGACTGAGATTTCTGCCGTCTTCGCATTGGTCGAGACAAACCGACATCACAGGTGTTGCGTCGGTTGTGAGCCATTTCTCACCTGTCGTGCTGACTTGGTAAACTGTCTTTTTCTCGCCACCACGAAGAGGTTGGGCGTTAACTACAAACACGTTACCACCTTCATACTTGGCGTCAATCCAAACATGGCGCGATTTGTTTTCCAAACCATAATCCTTACCATAATAACCGCAAAAATACTGGTCCGTATGTTTCTGGGGTTTCTCCGATGGACCATTTTTGACACTGACCGTCTGTGCCTGCATGACTAATGCGCCAGTGCAGAGCAATAACATTAAGAATTTTTTCATCGTTGTATTTTTTTTATTATAAACTCTAAACGGAATTGTGCACAGCATCTCGCTATTACATACTAGAAAACAAACCATTGATAATAACTAGCCCTTTCATTTACAGTTAAGGAGGAGAGAATGCAGGCTATAAATGGCTTTCAGATAGGGACATACATCCCCTGTGTTATAAGTCTTTTGGGAACTTCATACGTTTCCTTCAGCCTTATAACAAATCATGCAAGTTGTTAATCTAACTTATTGCAAATCAATGATTTTTTTTAGAATTGCGTCAGCCTGTCGTCTTGTCGTTGGCGATAATTGCACTTCTTAATTTACCTTTTATTCCTTGCATATATTATACCGTCTTGTCGTGTGTGGAGATAGCAGACTTCGAAAGAGTCGTGATTCACGGTGCAAAGGTAGATGTTTTTCACAAAATATCAAAATCGATGGGATAAGTGACAATATTCAGGTGACGAATAATATATAGATTACCGGTTTTGGGATAAAATAAACATATTGCGTTATGAAATATAACGCATGGCCAGTGTACGGATTTACTAAAAAGATTATCCGCATATACTCGATAGGCGCACTGAGAGTGCGGGCTGAAAGCCCAATAAGCTCATAGCCTAGGGCATCGCCCTAGGTGGATGTAGGTTGGAAATTTCGCCCTGAAGGGGCAAAAGAATTATTATATAAGAGCTTTTGCCCTTACAGGGCGTTAGCTATCCCCTCCATTTTACCACAGGGTGTTGCCCAGGGCTGGTAGCTTTTGCCCCTTCAGGGCGTTATCACGTAATTGCGGATAATCATTTACAAAAAAATGGCGAAAGCAAAATTCGTCGAACTCACGTTACAATAGCTTCTCTTTGTATGTTCGTGAGACTGGGATGGAGACACCACCGATATTGATACGGTTTGAATCCATACTCGTTATTCTCGTTTTGTTGACTATGAATGAGCGATGAACCTGGCAAAACATATCTGAAGGCAGTTGTTCAAGAATACTATAGATTGTGGTGCGAACCAATAGTGAGGTGTCATCGCGATGATGTATGTCGCAATAGTTCTGACGTGCCTCAATATAGGTGATGTCACGGAACAGAATCTTATGTTTCTTTGTCTGAGTCACCTTGACCAGCATATAATCCACGCCTTCAGTTTCTATATCTTTCTGGAGCATTTTCCTTGCCTTGGCAATGGCCTTTGAGAAACGTGCGTAAGGAATCGGCTTGAGAAGATAGTCGGCTACGTTGAAGTCATAGCTTCTGAGGGCGTACTGCTCGTATGCAGTGGTAAGGATGACGAGAGACGAGGTATTGGCGGTGCTAAGCCAATCCATGCCTGATGCGTATGGCATCTCGATGTCTAGGAATATTATATCTGGCGACATCTCCAGCAGACGCATACGAAGCTCAATGATATTCTCACATTCTGCAAGAATCTTGATGTCGCCTTCGCGCGTGATATATTCTCTGAGTCCTCGACGGGCAATAGGCTCATCGTCAACTATAAAGCATGTTATCATAGAGTCAATGTCAATTTTGCTGAGTAAAAGTCGTTATTTCTCGTTATTTCAAGTGTGTGATGGTCTGGATATAACAGCGATAATCGTCGGCGTAGGTTGGCAAGTCCTGTTCCTGTCTTTGGCTTTGGAGGCATCTGAGCATCGATGGGCGGAACCGAGTTGATAATGGTGAAGGTCAGTTGATTTCCTGTCTTGAACATCTTTATGTCAATACTCAGTTCGTCGCCTCCTATATATTTGAATGCGTTCTCAACGAGGGGAATGAACAGAAGCGGGTATATCATGTCGTTCTGATCATCTTCCATCATGCTGAAATCTACTTTGAGGCTAAGGCGGTCAGAGCATCTCAGTCTGCGGAAACTTATATCCTTCTCCAGATATTCCAACTCCTTTTGCAGCGGAACTTTCTTACTGCCGCAGTTAACCTGATAACGCAGAATTTCGCTGAGAAGCTCGATGGTGTGGCGTGCAGTCTCATTCTCTGGTCCTATCTGGAAGTATATAGTGTTAAGCGCATTGAACAGGAAATGAGGGTGATACTGAGCTCTAAGCGCACGTAGTTCGGAGTTAAGTTGTTCATTCTTCAGTTCGGCTTGTTCTATCTGCAGTCTTCTCTTTTCTGCCTCATCTATGCTATGACGCAGAATTCCGTAACAGATACAGCCAAAGAGTGACGAGACTACGAGAGGCACGCTCATTTCCTTCATTGAGTAGAATGCGTGATACTGCAGGTAAGCCCTTACTGCCGCATCGCAACCAATAACAGCAAAGGAAATGGCAACGGTTACGCCATACCCTTTCCACAGACTTGACTGATGCTTCTGAGTATATGTCGTCCACCATCCAAGAATATACAGGAACACATAGCATACGACAATCGTTGCTATCACGTCGAAGGCAATAAACCCAGGGCTCTTCACTTCCCAGTATTTCACATTACGATAGACATCGGTGCATATTCTCATACAGGGAAGAACTACGACACCTAAGAATGTGGCAACGTAGAGTTGTTTCAGTTGCAGTTTGATCTTCTTTGCCATTATTGACCCATAAACAATCTTTGAAATACAAAATTACGGAATCGCCTTTAAACGACCAACTTTGAGTGATGAGTTGCACGAATAATGTGACGAACGGTAAAATTCAAATGTCTCATTTTCGTTTCTTTTTTAGTTCAAGGAATAATCAATCCATTTCGTAGCCTTTTACCTGAATGGCAGGGCATACAGGGAGTTTCCTTGTCCTTCCCTTCACGGCATTGCGATACAGGCCGTTCTTCATATAGCCATTCAGGTAAAGGAACCCCTTCTCGCCCATGCCATCCACCATACGGATGCTGACGTAATAGTCTGTCTTGGGCTTCAGCACTATGTTCTCCTCAGGTCGGATATCCAAGAGGTATTTGCTCTTTTCTTTTGTGAGAGTCTCGTATATCGGCTTCTGGAGGATGTTCACGAACTGGCCGCCCCTTTTCTCATACACGTTGATGCTCACCTTGCATTGCTTGAAGGTGCAGCTTGACACTTTCACCATGATATCGCTGATTACAGAACTCTTCTTACACGAGAAGACAACACCGCCCTCTGGTCCCGAGTCTGAGCCATGTCCAGAGATGCCAATCTGTCCTGGGGCAGGGATGCCCTTGCCTACGAAGGTCTTGGGTTTGTTCTTCTTGCCAATCACCACCTCAGCGAGTTCAACAACCTTGTCTTTCAGCACTACGGTGAGTTCTTTGTTCTTTGAATATTCCTTATAGGGAATCTCTGTGGTGAGATACGACACGTGAGTGAACGAAAGCTCTGTCTTCCGTCCGGCAGGAATCGTGAGTTCGAAGTGCCCCTTTGCATCTGAGATGATGCCAACGCTATCGTTCTCGAATCCTATGCTGACGTATTCGATACTCTCGCCCCGTTCGTTTACAACGTTACCCTTGACGGTGGTCTGTGCTGATATTGGCGACGCTATTGTCATTAAGGCAATCAGCATCGCAAGAATGATGCTCTTTTTCATCTTTTTACTTCTCGTTTTTACTTCTCGCTACTATAGTCCAGAATATCTGCCGGAGTACAATCCAATGCCTTACAGATGGCATCAAGAGTGGTAAAGCGTATTGCCTTTGCCTTACCCGTTTTCAACTTCGAAAGGTTTGTGATGGTGATGCCCACTCGCTCAGATAACTCATTAAGCGAGATCTTCCTTTTTGCCATCATCACGTCTAAGTTCACGACTATCATTTTCTCCCCTCCCTATACCGTTAGATCATGTTCTGCTGTAACCTGATAGCCCATCTTGTATAAGATTCCGAAAACGAACAGGATAAGAGCCTGCACGAATGGATTTGAAGTAAGAGCCATTACTACCGGACCTTCAGAATGGAATGCCTGAGCAAGATTGTCTGATGCAACCGTCTGAAGGAATAGCAGGATAGCACCGATGAAGATAAGTCTGATGTTCTCCTTCGGAAATAATTCCTCATTTCGTATTCCTTTGATGAGGTTGATAAAGAAAGCCACGCATATCCCCATGACTGCCAGCGTCAGGACTATATATGATATGAATATAGTGGAAGAGAACAAAACCAGTTTCTGTTTCGCCTCCCAATGAATATGCTCGCCAGTCGTATCAAATACCTGATGATAGCTTTGATAACACAAGAATACAAACCATACGGCACAAAAGAATAGTGCCACATAACTGAGCCATTTCAGCGTCGTTGTCAATTTCTCATTCATAGCGTAAATCTTTTCTATTTATTGTTTTGGCTGCAAAGGTAAATAAATTTGTCGAAAAACGACAAATAATAGATGATAATTAACTATTATTTAACGTAATTTACTATTTGTAATAGTCTGTTGCTTTTTATGTTTGTCCTATATCCGTTATACCTCCGTTTCTCCTTCGCTATACCTTCGCTTCTAGTCCGTTCCTATGAATGGACGAAAAATGGGACTTACATGGGATTTGCAAGGGAGGTACATGGGAATTACAAGTTAGACGAAAAACAGACGATACATTTGGTTAGATTAATTTAAGTTCTGCAAAGACGATCGGGAGATAACTGATACAGAGTGGAAACATTTATATAACTATGCTGGAAACATAATGCAAAGGTCTGGTTTTGAATGAAAAAAACGATTAACCGAATATTTTTTGGAAATATTTCTTTATTTTGGAAGAAAATGTTTATCTTTGCAAAATCCTATTAGAACAATAATAACTGAAACCATTAAAAAGAGAATATAGTATGAATGTATGGGCGATTATCTGTTTGGTGGTATTTGCATTAGTGCTTCCTTGGGCTATTGATAGAATATGTATGTTCATATCAAAGAAGACCAAGCATGAGTATGGTATTCAAGATACATACGAGCACTTTCACAAGGAACTCGTCAAAATAGAAAGAGCGCGCAAAAGACGTGCTTTTTATGAAACTGTACAAAAGTTCTTTAGAAAACTCTTTGGTGGCAAATAGTCATAGGTAGCAATAACTAAAAATAAAACTATATCAATACAAATATGAGTACAACAGAAGACGCAGAACTACTAACCGTTGGTCAACTCGTTGAGGAGTTGGCAGAGTTTGAAGAGGACTACTCTGACTATGACGTAGTTTGCTGGACTCCCGACCATGAGCCTTGTTTCCCTACAAGCGTTGAACTTGATGGGGATGGCAACCTCTGCATCAGCCTTAAAGAGGATGATGGGGAAAACTACAATGTTGGTATGCTTCTTGAGGAACTCAGCAAGTATGATGAAGACACTCCGGTATATGTTGCCGCCCGCGGTCTTCTCATGAATATTGAGGTGAAGAACGACTATACCATCTTTTATGAAGACCTTGATGAAGAAAGCGACATTGAGGTCGTTGCCTGCGATGGCATCGTCTTTGGAGAATATGAAGATGAGTGGGAAGAAGATGATGATGATGATTTTTGAGTCAAACAATAATAACATAAACTAAAACTATTCACTATAATGAACACACCTATTCAAGAACCTACAGAAAGGATAGGTATTACGATTGTCGATGACAATGGGCTTTGTAGCTCATCGCAAATAAAACTCCTCCAGAATTGTGCATCCTTGTATTTTATGTTAGAGGAATACAAGTCGCTTGCAGACATACTGAACTCCCTAGGAGTTAAGGTTTGTATCTGTAAAGGAATCATCGAACATGACAACTCAGACTTTCTGAAAGAAACTGAGGATTTCTGGCGTTCTGTATTAGGAAATCCAGATGCAAGCGAAGAAGAAAGGCATGAAGGGGAAATAAACCTTTACACAATCCGGCAGGAATGTGAATGTCCGAAAACTCTTCTCCGTGGAAGGTATCTTTCAAATGAGAAAACAATAGAACTTTTCCCAGAAGAGATGATGGCTGAAACTGAGGGCGCAGAACACATGGAAGAGCTATTGGTTTCTACTTTGGTTCATGAGACTATGCACGCATACTTTAACCGTCCAGGGCATGAAGGCTATCCATACGCATATTTCGTGGAAGAGCCATTGGCTGAGTTTGGTATGCTCCTTTACTTGTACAAGACTGGAAGTTGCTTCTACAAATGGGCATATAATGATGTGGCAGGAAAGAAAAGTTGCTATCATCATGGCGCACAACTGATGGATCAGTATATTGCAGAAGATTTTCCATCTGCCATAAAGCAATATCTGGTGGAATATAAGATTGGACTGGACCAATACGCCATGCTCAGTTTCAATTATAATGACAAAACTGTTACTCTGCCAAAGAGGAACACCTCTATTGCCATTAACGGGCTGCAATGGAAAAATATCTTAGGCGACAATCCACCTCGTTATTGTTATGATAAGGCAACCAACACGTTATATCTTGATGGTGATTGGAGCAGAGGCCGTCATCATAATTGGGAGATGCGTGATAGACGGATGAATAATGATGCTTATTTCATGATTGATCACTGGTATGTAGACTTCCATTGCCCAAGTAAATTGTCAAGAATCTATTTAGCAGACAACTTCACAATCAGCCGTCATCATCAACTTGAGGATCTCCTATCAGAACACACGATAACGGTATCTCCTGCAAACAAGAATATTACCATCGTAAAAGGTGTAGCTATCTTTAAGCAAGACAACACACCTGTTTTACGAGAATGTGGAGATGGCTTGTACAAGATCTGTCGCAATGGTAAGTGGGGTGTCGTAGATACACAACTTACCCAGATTGTACCTTGCAAATACGATAGTATATGGGGTGATTTTGACAAGAATGACTTGATTGAAGTGCGAAACAATTCACTTCATGGGTTAGTGAACAAGAATGGTGAAGAGCAGGTTCCTGTAAAATACACAGATATTGATGAGAACGATGATGGAACTTATACTGTCAAACAAGATGGCAAAGAGTTCAAGATCGACAAGTTTGGCAACAAGATAGAATAGGCTCTACATGATGTTGGATGTGGATTGATTGCACTCCCAAAGCTACGAACTCAAAAGAACAATATAATCATTTTACAAACATTTATTAAACAAGTTATTCACAAGAATAATGTGATGTTATAATTATATCATTCTTGTGAAGACTTACTAAAGAACTTATGACAATGAAAAAATTTCATGATGGCAGACCTATATTTGAAGCTGCCAATAGCGAAGAACTCGCCAAGGCCGTCGAAGCATTTGACGATGAAGTGAAGCCTCCTTATGTAGTGAGAATACCTGACACTTCAAAGGAAGTAAAGGAACTGGCGTTTTTTGAAAATGATACAATAGATGTAGTTTTACTACCTACTTCTGTGGTAACAATTGCAAAAATGGCATTCTGGAGTTGCACAAAACTTGACCGTATTTCCATTCCAAACTCCGTAAAAGAGATTGGAGAAAATGCTTTTAAAATGTGTGCAAACCTTACTGAGATAAATATACCTGAATCAGTAATTAAAATTGGTCAGGAAGCCTTCTCTCGCTGTATAAGGCTTACAAGTATTAGTGTTAGTCCTAACAATCAGGTGTATGAAGGTCATAATGCTATCATTGAGAAAAAATCCCACAAATTGATTTGGGGGTGCCAGAACACAATCATCCCTAACTCAGTAAAAGAGATTGACAATGAGGCTTTCCATGGTTGTATAGGTCTAAAAAGCATCACCATTCCAAGTTCTGTAACGCATATTGGTTTTAGTGCATTTAGCGACTGTCAAGATTTAGAAGAAGTTGATTTGTCATCTTCCCAAATCACAAAATTAGGACATGATGTATTCCGCAATTGCAAAAATCTCAAACGTATTAATCTTCCCAATACTGTTACGGAGATTTTTGGGGAGACATTTTGCGGATGTTCAAGTCTAACAGACATTAACCTTCCAAAATCATTGACAAAAATTGGTTACCGTGTTTTCGAGGGTTGTAAAAGCCTTGCCTCAATCACTTTCCCAAACTCCATAACGAGTATAGGAGCAGAAGCATTCTATGGAACAAAATGGTATAATGAACTACCAAATGGTTTTGTTTATGTGGGGCAAGTTCTTTATGGATGTAAAGGCAAAATGCCAGCAAATACAGTTGTTTCTGTAAAATATGGAACAAAGGGTATTGCAGGAGGAGCGTTCTGTGGTTGCTCAGGTCTTACTTCAATTACAATCCCAGACTCTGTGACAAACATTGGAGAGGCTGCATTTTGTAATTGCGCAGGCCTTACAAAAATTGTCATTCCTGATTCGGTGAAGACAATTGGGACAGAAGCCTTCTCTGAATGCTATAATCTGAAGGAAATTCACATAAAAAATCCAGCATTACTTAAGAATGTGCGTCCTTATCTTTGCTATAATGTCAGAATCATAACCACACAATCAAGTGTGGATGCAGAAGATGATTACATATAAAATCATCATCTGCATCCTCTTAACCATATAATTCAAGTCCAGAATATGTATATATCAAAAACAAGGTTCATAAACAGAAGACGTTGTTCGATGTATTTCCATATGGAATTATGAATACAAAGGAAGAAGAACGTAGAGCAGTACTTTCACGTTATTGTCAGTAAGGCACTTGGGCTATGGCGGAGATATTGAGAGCTGTAAGAAATAAGATATATATAAATCTGTTTCTCTTTTTTGACGAACTCACGTTAATTTTTAACCTTTTTCCTACTCTTAGAGCAAAACATCAAGAAAGTGTCATGTTTTGCTAAATAAGGTCATAACAATTTGTGTCGATATGAGTAATTTTGTACCCGAAATGTTAAGGTTAAAAGGTTGTAAGGTTAGGAGGCCTTATTACAATTGAAAATTGAAAATTTTTTAATGTCTTAATTCCAAAAGCAAGTCCGACCTGAAAACCTATAAACCTATAAACCCTGTAAACCTAAAAAAATGAAATCTTTACTTTTCGCAGCATCTATGCTTCTGGCTTCTTCCGTGCAGGCGTTGGCTCAGGAATTTGAGTCGGCTACTTCTGCCGTTAAGAATATGCGTGTCGGGTGGAATCTCGGCAATACCCTTGATGCCAACTCGGGTTCTACAACTAATATGTGGATTGAGAAGTATACGCAACGCAAGACTTCTGACTACGAGAAGGCTTGGGGACAGCCTGTTACCACAGAGGCACTCATAAAGATGTTCAAGGATGCTGGTTTCAATGCAATCCGTGTTCCTGTGACATGGTATCCTCACATGGGTGTTGTGAACAATGAACTTAACTGGGATATCGATTCATGGACGCCTACTAAGGTGGACGAGAAATGGATGGCTCGCGTGAAGGAGATTGTTGACTATGTGATAAACAACGGCATGTACTGCATCATCAATGTGCATCACGACACAGGTGCCGCTACAACGGCGTGGATACGTGCTAATACTGCAAACTATAATAAGTATAAGGATACTTTCGAGGATCTCTGGACACAGGTTGCCACGGAGTTCAAGGACTATGACGAGCATCTGCTTTTCGAGGGCTATAACGAGATGCTTGACAGTTACGGCTCATGGTGCTTTGCTTCATTTGCAGCTCCTGGAAACTATAATGCCGATTCTGCGGCAGACTCATACAAGGCGGTTAACCTGTATGCGCAGTCGTTTGTTGATGCTGTTCGTGCCACGGGTGGTAATAACTCATATCGCAACCTCATTATAAACTCATACTGCGCAAGCAATGGCTCTGGCAACTGGAATGAGCATCTGCTTGAACCTTTGAAGAATCTTGCCTACCCAGAGGATGAAGCCCAGAACCATATCGCCTTCCAAGTTCATTACTATCCAAGCATCAAGGACCTCTCCTGGGCAAAGACCGAGTGCGCTATGATGCTGAGTGATATCAAGAAGTATCTTCAGAATAGGGCTCCTGTGATCTTCGGAGAGTGGGGAACGTCAAATAACCTTGTTAAGGGCGACGACGATAAATATTTGGATGACTACTATACATCGTACAAGCAGAACAAGATTAACTTCGCAAAGTTCTTCGTAGAAGAGTGTAAGAAGGCTGATATCGCCACGTTCTATTGGATGATGCTGTCGGACTGCGAGGACCGCGCGAGTCTGACATGGACAATGCCAGACCTCAAGGATGCCATCATCAAGGGCTACTATGGCAATGACGGCTATACCACTTCCATTGAGGGTGTTTCAGAGACTTCATCTTCAAAGATATTGAAACCACAGAAACTAATACATAAGGACAAGGTGATCATTGCAAATGGTGATGATAAATACACCATTGCAGGTACAAAACTCAAGTGAACGCATAGCGTTCGGGCTCACCATTATTAAAATGGTGAGCTTTTTTTGTGGGTTAGAAAGGAGTAATAAGGAGTACAAGGAGTTCAAGGAGTACAAGACGAATGCTTTGAACGTTAAAATAAGCGATAAATACTATCGTCTTGTACTCCTTGAACTCCTTATTACTCCTTGTACTCCTAAAAAAACTTGAAAAAAAATCCCTCTTTCATGTAATAAATTGTTATGACCTTACGTCAAATGGTTAAAACAAGTACGACGATGGAAAGTATCGAAAAGGAATTTGCGCAATTTGTTCGCGAGCAGAAAAGCACCATCTATACTGTGTGCTATATGTTCTCTAATGATGAGGAAGAGGTTAACGACCTCTTTCAGGAGGCTCTTGTCAACCTCTGGAAGGGCTACGGGTCATTCCGTCATGAGAGTAAGATCGGGACATGGGTATATCGTGTGACGCTCAACTCCTGTATATCTTCTGAGCGCAAGAAGAAACGGCGTGTGCAGGCAATACCCCTTACTATGGATGTAAATCTGTATGAGGACAATGATGCCGACACTAAGCAGATTCGACAACTTCATGAACGTATTCAGAAACTTGGAATGGTGGACAGGGCCATAGTGCTGATGTGGCTGGAGAATATGTCGTATGACGAGATTGCTGCTGTCATAGGCATAACCCCGAAAAACGTTGGCGTGAAGCTCTTTCGCATCAAGCAACAGTTGATGAAAGGTTAAAGGACCCCACCCCATCCCTCCCGAGGGAGGGAGTCTTTAGATAGTATTATGTGTCAAAAATCCCCCTCCCTTGGGGAGGGAAGGGGTGGGTCTTAATTAATGAACAATTAATAGTAAAGAAAACTATGGAAGAAAAGAATTTGGAGGAGATGCAATCCCAGATATCAATCCTAAAGGAAAAGATAGAAAAGAAGAGTGTTGTCAACGACAAGCTCATACATGATGTTATCAGTACCCACACCGACAATATCAAGCGGAAGATGTTTGCCGCTGTGGTGTGTGGACTCATAACAATTGCAATGTCACCTACTGCATTCCACTATAATCTGGGAATGTCGTGGCTGTTCGTCATCGTAACGGATATCTTTCTGATATACTGCATGTCGATGGAAGTGTATTATAAGAGGATGCTGTCCGACAAGACATTGATGAACTCCAGTATATTGGAGGTGGCTCAGTGCGTATCACGATTCAAGGTCGGTTATAAGCGCTATACCCTAATAAACTGCGTGGTTCTCCTGCCTCTCTGGCTGACATGGCTGTTTGTTGAAACGTATTCCCATTTTTCCGACAACATGGAGATGTTCTGGTGGCTTACAGCCGGTCTTTGCGTTGGAATCGTCATCGGAGGATTTATTGGCTTGCGCCTCTTCTTCCGTATCCTTGACAATGCGAATCAGATTATAAAGGAGATTCAGGAGTAGGTGTTTTAGGTTAGAAGGTTATGAGGTTATGAGGTTATAAGGTCAGCATCGCTATGGGGCTTCTTCGCTAAGGCTCATCAAGCTAAAGCAAGTGTTCACAAGCTCATCAAGCTGCGCAAGTTCTTCGCAAGGCTCATCAAGCTAAAGCAAGTTCGACCTGAAAACCTTCTAACCTGTAAAAAACTTAAAACCTGAAAAGCTCAGGAATTGCCTGGAAGGCAACACTATGAGTAACCGAGGCGCATACTCGACGAAAGGAGAGGATGCCCTCGGATAGAAAACAATCGCTCTCCTTATCAGCCTGGAAGGCTGTACCTGATTGACTTTTATACATGCATTCTCGCGATGTACTGCCCTCCAGGCAGTAGAAGGGGTATGGGCTTTATCCCCCCGCACATCCTCGTTTCACTCGTATGTACGGGGTTACTAATAGTGTTGCCTTCCAGGCAAATTCAAACTCCCGACAGTCTCGCTGATGAGCGTTGCGAATAATAAACATGAGTTGAAATGAGCAAATGAGACAATGAGACATTTGAAAAAGAGGGTTTCGAAGTTATGAGGTTAGAAGGTTAGAGGTCAGCATCGCTAATGAGCGTTATTCGCTAAGGCTCATCAAGCTAAAGCAAGTCCGTTCAGAAAACCATAAAGACCTTCCGACCTTAAAACCTCTAAACCTTCTAACCTGAAAACCTTAAAAAATCTTTCAAAAATACGTTTTTATACTATATAAAAGTGTGAAATAACACTAAATTGCAAAAGTTTTGGTGAAAACGTTTGCAATATCAAAAAAAAATGTTATCTTTGCACTCGTAATGGGGAAAGAGTTAGTAGTTCACCCATTATGATTGAATATTAGTTGCAATTGAAACAGCCACCGCGTTGCGAAAACGGGGTGGCTGATTTTGTTATATACCATAAGATAATGTAAGCTTCATCTTTATGAAAATGTTTTTGTAAAAAATGATGATATACACTCTTTTTGCATATAAAAGAGCAGAGTTTACAATTTTTTTATTACTTTTGCACGCCGAAAACCATATCTAAGACGGATAAAATTATAATTATGAGAATTATTTCAATAGCTATTGCGCTTTTTGTTTCATTGGTTGCTAACGCGCAGGTTAATCCAAAGGAGGGATTTATCATTACCAATCAGAAAGATACGGTCTATGGAATGATAGAGTATCGAACAAACACTATAAATGCTCAACAATGTGTCTTTAAGGCTAATGATGCCTCTGAGTATGTGAAATATACTCCAGGACAGATTATGGGTTACAGGTTCAAGGAAAGCGGAAAATTCTATGTGAGCAAGAACTTCGACAATAATGAAGAGTTTTTTGCTGAATTTCTCGTTGATGGAATTATGAATCTGTACCGCAAGGAAAAGGGATTTAGGCAAATCTATTATTTGGAGAATGAAGAAGGCAAGGTGGTTCAGTATGAAAACATGGATGGTGATATGAATTACGACCAGCGTACTGCCAATATGAGAGCTCAGGAACTGCTTCAGCAGGTTTATAAGTCACAACGTGCCATTGATGATATTAAGCCAAACAGTATGAGTGATAAGCAGATGATAAAGATGGTGCGAGATTATCATGAAGATGTTTGTACATCAAATGAGGAATGTATCAAATATGAATATGATTCCAGCAAAGAGAAGACAAAGTGCTATCTGTCAGTTTTTGCTGGTGGCGGTGGTGTATATATTAAAACCTCTGAGATGGAGC
Source organism: uncultured Prevotellaceae bacterium (assembly GCA_946406435.1). GTDB lineage: Bacteria > Bacteroidota > Bacteroidia > Bacteroidales > Bacteroidaceae > Prevotella. The sequence goes on from CAMJKP010000058.1 coordinate 17,452, forward strand.
ATGGTTTTCGAGGGAACATGTTTTCTGTAGGTGCCTCTTTGGATATTGATGTAAGTAGATATGCCAACGGTATGTTATTCCAGATTATGGGTTCTTATTTCGGTATCAAGAGTAAAAACGAAGATGCTGTGAGCCTTGTGGAATTGAATACAGGCGTTATGGCCCGTTTCCCGATAAACAACAAATTAAAGTTTACGGTAAGGGGAGGTCTTGCTTTTTCTACAACTTTTGAGGATGGAGTTCTTGGCTATGGATTGTTGAAAGGCCTTTACGGAGGTTGTGGCCTGGAATTGCCAGTTCAGAAGCATGCCGTATTCCTTAATGTTGATGGCAAAAGTTTTGGAACGGGTGATTTTTGGGGATTGGGTGATATTAATATACTTCAAGGTACTATAGGTTTTAGGTTTTAGTAGCACATATCGTTAGTTTGTGCTCGCTATATGGACAATTAATCATAAAAATCCTCACACGTGAAAATGTGTGAGGATTTTGCGTTACTATCTTAAACTTATTTGCGAAATGGCTGTTACAGACGTGATTTCTCATCATTTCCTGCACCGGTACCTTTATACTTGCTGGTTGTAGCGTTGAAGTTGTAGCTGATGGTGAAGCCTACTGCCTGAGTGTAGGTGTATATCTTATTGCCGGTGGTACCGATGCCGTAGTAGGTGATCATGTTGTTGCGTGCAGAGCGGAAGATGTCGTCGGCATACAGGGTGGCAATGAGGTTGCCCTTGAGGAATGTCTTCTGCACACGGGCGTTGACAGAGCAGCTGGTGCCGCGATACATCATTCCCCAGTGGTTGCTGCCAGTATAGTTGATGTCGAGCAATGCCTTGGCGGTGGTGCCGAGGATGAACCAGTTCTGTAGGCGTGCGGAGAACTCTGGCTTGTTCAGCTTCTTTGGAGCACCATACTTCTCGGAATCGAACATCTGCTGATAGTAGTGCAGGGTAGTGATAGGCTGCCAGATGCCAATCTTAGGTGATGCCGTGAGAGTGGCATATACACGGTCTTGGTGGTCGAAGTTCTCGGGCGTAAGGATTATGATCTCGTTCTCCTCGTCGTATATCTTGCCAGTGTGGGTAAAGAAATCATTCTCGCGGGTGAAACCGGTTGCGAAGTTCAGCCACGCATAGGTGAGGATGAAGTCGATGCCCTGACGGATGGAAGGGCGCAGCATAGGGTTGCCACCTTCGTAGAGCATACGGCTGTCATATACCACCATTGAGGTCAGTTGACTGTATTGCGGGCGTGTGATGCGCTTGGTGTAGCTTAGCTGAGCACCCCACTTGCCCTTCTGCCAAGCGGCTGAGAGGGTAGGGAACAAGTCGTTGTAGGTGCGGCTTGGCTCTTCCTGCTTGACACCGAATGAGGTGTAGTTGGTTGATACGTGCTCATAGCGCAGTCCGGCATTCATGTGCCATTGCCCCAGTTGCATCTGATATTCTGCAAAGCCGGCGATGTTCTTTTCTTCTCGCTCGGTATCGGATGCTGGAATGATGCCCTCCGCGTTGAGGTTGTTGCCGTGCCTCTGCGTGCTCGTAACCTCTGAACCGCCAGTTAGCTCACCTTTCCAAACAGGATATGTCAGCACGAGCTTGCCTGCTGCCATAGTGCTCTTGTCGTCGGTGGTGGTGGTGATAGGACGGCTACCGAGTTCCTCACTATGCTCGTATTGATAGTTAATGTTCTCCGAACAATTACGCAGAACGGTGGCATTGAAGTCGATACCTAACTTGCCCACCTTGCCTACATAGTAGGAGTTGAGTTCCCATACAGGTTTGTTCTTTTCGCGGATATCAGTTTCCAGAAACACGTCGCCGTAGAACGCTCCGTTCTTCGTATAGTGCTGCTCCATATCGGTCTTGAAAATGCTGGAGAAGATATGTTGTGAAGAGATGCTGAAACCGATGGAGTGGTCAGTATTGAAGTCGTAGCTGAGACCTGCCTTGTAATAAAGCGTAGTCCATGTGCTTCTTACTGGAAGTATCGCTTTTGCATTGAACAGATCCTTGCTGATGTGGATTTCCTGGTCAACATCTTGCTCTGTACTGTAGTTGCCGTTGTCGAGGGCAATGTTGGCGAAGGCCTCCAGTCCGTTGGTGCGGTATTTCAGAGTGAGGTCGTCATAGTTATACCACTTGTTGTTGAGGCGTGACTGGTTATAGAGAGAAAGGCTGAAACCATCGCCCTGTGGCTTCAAGGTCTTGATACGGATTACCGCATTTACCTCTGCGTTATACTTGGCACCCGGAGCGGTGATAACCTCCACATTCTTGATGTCGGCGGATTTCAGCATCTTCAGTTCGTTTGCACCAGTCACCTTCTTGTTGTTGATGTAGATTTCAGGCTCGCCCTTTGCGAGAACCTCGAACTTACCATCGCGTTTCTGAACCATAGGAATCATAGATAGGAGGTCATCGGCTGTGCCTACGTCGTGAAGTACGGAGTGCTGCACATCGACAGCCATTCCGCCAGTCACCATCTTATACTGAGGAATCTCGCCCTTGATCTCCACGCCCTTGATTGTGTAGGTCTCAGGCTGGAGGGTGATAGTGCCCATCTTGCCCACGGCAGCATTGC
>CAMJKP010000059.1 GCA_946406435.1 uncultured Prevotellaceae bacterium
AACCACATGATAGTCAACAATATACAACTGAATAAATTCGTCGAACTCACGTTAACTACAAGAGCAAACAATCCTCATCAACGAGTCTGGTCTTTATGCTCTCATTCTTTCCTCAAAGCTTCCACAGGCGAAGGAGTTCAAACGCAGGGTAACATCAGAGGTGCTTGGGCAGATAAGGAAGATGGGCGGTTATATTCCGATAAATGGCTGCGATTTGGTTCTATGGTTCTATAGTTCTATAATTTTTAGAGACACCCACACTATATGAATTGATAATTGATAATTGAAAATTGATAATTTCTTCGCAATGCTCATCAAGCTACGCAAGTCCCTTTCGGCCGCCGACCTCTTCGACGTTCACTACTTGCGAAACATGAATTAAGGGATTAAGAGAATAAAGACAGAGAAATTGGGAATTTCTTTCATGGGTATGAAATTTGTAGTTTTGAATTGTTAAATCGACGTCAGAAACCATGATTTTAGATGGTAGTATGACTTACACTCATAATTTTTGCAAATTATTGCATTATCATTGTGATTTTCTGCCATATTTATTTGGAGAATTAGGAATAAATTCCTATCTTTGCAGCAAATTGGCTAATGACTAAAGGCTAAAGACAAAGGTCTAAGGTTAGAAGGTTAAAGGGAATAAAGTTGGAAAGAATAGGGAATAAGGTTTGATACTAATAAACCCTCATCCTTCATCCATCACCCTTCACCCAATAAAACCTCCAACCACATCAAAGCTTTCGCACACCATAAAAAACAAAGAAAAACGAACAATAATGCACACTGTCCTGAAATCACATATTCTCCGCATAATAGTGTCCATAGTCTCTATGGCATCGCTATCTGCATTATGCGCGGAGGCAGGAGTAAAGGGACCTGTTGTTATTGTTTCATCATACAATCCGGGCGAGGAACGTATGAAAGCCAATATTGACCAGTTCTACGATAAATACAAGGCGAAAGGTGGTGATGCAAGCAACATTAGGGTGGAGAATATGAACTGCGGCATACTGGCAGAGGCAACTGAATGGCAGGACAATCTATGGCGACTGCTCAGCAAGTACTACACCGATGGTCAGAAGCCTTCAATGATCGTACTTCTCGGCAACGAGGCATCCACGGCATTCTTCTCCCTCACAAGGAATGAGATAAAGGCAACTCCTGTGGTTGTGGGCATCAGAAGCAATAACATCATCAGACTGCCCAAAGACAAGAATATCGACATCACTACATGGGAACCTAAGTCATACTCCCTAAACAGGGACTACAAGGACTACAAGATAGTGGGCGGATACGTCTATAAGCTTGATATACCTGTCAACCTCGAACTGCTCCACACTCTCTACCCTGACAGGGACTCAATAGTGTTCCTCTCAGACAACACAATAGGCGGTGTGACGCTGAAGGCGCATTTCCGTAAGGTGATGAAGAACCACCCTCACTACAAGATCAGCTGTATTGACGGTCGTGGGATGTCGTTTCAGGAGGTGAACAATGCCATTCACGAGATAAGAGGCAAGAAGGCGATTATCGTAGGCACATGGCGAATGGACAACTCGGAGACGCTGACTCTTGCAAACACTACGGTATCGTTGGGAAACAGCAACAGGAAGATACCTGCAATATCGCTGTCAAGCACAGGTCTTGGCGACTGGGCAATAGGCGGATACATTCCGAATTTCCGCAAGGTAGGCGCGGAGCTTGCCGATGATGTAATCCAATACGAGCAGACAGGACTCGCTCCAGGGCTTCACATGCTCGAAAACACCTATCAGTTCGATTACAACAAGTTGAAGGAATTCGGCATTTCGAAGGAAAAGCTCCCCGAGGACTATACCCTAGTCAACGAACCGGAAAGCATAATAGATGCAGAATGGTTTCCGTGGGCAGCCGGAATAATCATATTCCTCGTAACGGCACTTGCGATATCGCTCCACTATCTGAGTCTGAGCAAGAAACTGGAGAAGAAGCTTATTGACCGTGGTCACGAACTGGAGATAGCACGCGACAATGCGGAGAAGGCAAATGCCATGAAGTCGGCATTCATCGCAAACATGAGCCACGAGATACGCACTCCGCTGAATGCCATAGTAGGTTTCTCACAATTGCTCACAGAGCCAGATATTCCGCTCAGCGATGAGGAGAAAATGGAATACGGCGGCTATATCAAGGTGAACAGCGACACGCTTCTGAATCTGGTGAACGACATCCTTCAGATTTCGAAAATGGACGCAAAGAGCATGGAGTTCAACATAGTGGATGCCGATATGGTTGAGATATGCAAGACTGCCGTGGAGTCGGCAAGGGCAAACCTCAGCGAGGAGGTAAGCATCGTGGCAAAGTTGCCTGAGCATCCTGTTCCAGTACAGACAGACGTTCTGCGTCTGCATCAGGTGTTCAACAACCTGCTTACTAATGCGAAGAAATTCACAGAGCACGGTACGATAACCGTGGCTATAGAGGATCCTACGAAAATAGACGAGATACGCATAAGCGTTACCGATACAGGCTGCGGAATACCGGCTGACAAAGCGGACTTCGTGTTCCAGAGATTCAAGCAGATTGATTCCTTCAAACAGGGAACAGGTCTCGGTCTCCCGATCACACGCAGCATAATAGAAAACCTTGGCGGCCGTATCTGGCTCGACACAGAGTACCACGATGGTGCAAGATTCGTCTTCACACATCCGATACGCCAGAAAGAATAAGGTTAGGAGGTTAGAGGTTAGAAGGTCTTAAACAATTGAAAATTATTCGCTGAAGCTCATCAAGCTAAAGCAAGTGAGAATTGAAAATTGAAAATTATTTTTATATCTTAATTTCAAGAGCGTTACGACCTGAAAACCTTAAAACCATAAAACCTTAAAACCCATCAAATTACCCCAATAATCTCCATACGATGAGTATGAACAAGCTATTGAATACACTCATAGCGCTACTGTTCTCTGTTTCCACTTATGGACAGAAAGACATAGAGCCACTCTCGCGAGGTGCCGTTGCGATACCTTGCGAGAAGGGAAACTTCATCTCATGGAGATACCTTATCACAGACCCTGAAAGCATATCTTTCGACCTTATGCGCGACGGTGAGCTTATTGCATCCAACATAACGAAGACAACATGTGTAACTGACACCCTCGGCACAAGCACGAGCCAATATATCCTCATAACAAGAAAACTCGGAACAAAATACGCAAGCAAGCCTCTTAAGGTTTGGGACAAGCCGTATATCTCCATTCCTCTTGACAAACCAGCAGAAGGCGTGGCTCCTAACGGAAAGGCATACACCTACACGCCAAACGACTGCTCCGTAGCCGACATAAACGGCGACGGTGAGTATGAGCTGTTGGTAAAGTGGGACCCTTCCGACTCTCACGACAACTCACAGGATGGCCATACGGGACGTGTTTATCTCGACTGCTACAAGCTCCACTACGGCAATACAGAGCAATACACAGGCAAGCCGATCTGGCGCATTGACCTCGGTCCAAACATTCGTGCCGGTGCCCATTACACTCAGTTCCTGTTCTACGACTTTGATGGTGACGGTAAGGCTGAGCTCATGTGCAAAACCGCCCCTGGCTCTAAGGACGGCAAGGGCAAGTATGTCAGCAAGGCTGCAACCGACAAGGAGATACGCAAGACAAACGATAAGATTTCATACGCAATGGCAAACGGCCGTATCCTGCATGGTCCTGAGTTCCTAACCGTTTTCTCTGGTATTGACGGACATGCCATCCATACGGTTTACTACAACCCTAACCGCGCCTTTGGTCTTGGCGGAGAACCGGAATATGACGGTAATGGCTGGGGCGACCGCTCTCCACTACAAGGCAATCGTGGCGACCGTTTCCTTGCCTGTGTGGCTTTCCTTGACGGCCCTGAGAATACCCCAAGTGCGGTATTCTTCCGTGGCTACTACACCAAGGCATACGCTTGGGCTGTACAGTTTGACGGCAAGCATATCGTTGACAAATGGTTCCACAAGAGCGAAACACCGGGTGAGGGCATCTACGGACAGGGAGCCCACGGCATAGCCGTTGGTGATGTGGATGGTGACGGATATGACGAGATTATGTTCGGTTCGGCAGCCCTTGACCATGATGGTACGACACTCTATACCACAAAGCTCGGACATGGTGATGCCGTTCATTTGGCAGACATCGACCCAGACCGTCCAGGACTTGAATACTTCATGCCACATGAGGTAAAGCCTTTCGGCGTTTCCCTTCGTGATGCACGCACAGGAGAGATGCTCTTCCGTGAACATGGCGAGCGCGACACAGGTCGTGGACTGGCTGCTGATATTGACTCTCTGCATCGCGGTATGGAGTTCTGGAGCTCTTCACACAAGGTTGTGCACGACTGCAAAGGCAATGAGATTACAACAACAAAGAACTCCATCCCTATCAATTTCCGTATTTATTGGGATGGCGACCTATATGATGAGCTGATTGGTAATTCCGTAAACAAAGGCGCGGCGGGAGAGACTCCTATACCGTACTATCAGTATTACGTTGCCAAATGGACTGGTCATAACGTGGAGCGTATCAAGATTAACGGTAAGGACTTCCACGAATGGGGTTATTCTACCTCTTGTAATGGTACAAAGGCAACACCATGCCTGCAAGCAGACCTGTTCGGAGACTGGCGTGAAGAGATTATTCTATATGATGGCTCTGACAATGCCCACCTGAATGTATTCAGCACCAATCTCCCTACACAGTACCGTGTTGTAACGCCTATGCACGACCATATCTACCGTATGTGCGTCGCGTGGCAGAACGTGGCATACAATCAGCCTCCGCACTTAGGGTATTATCTGCCAGATAGTATTAAGAAAAAGGAAAAGAAATAAAGCCCCCTCTCCCCGTTCCCCAAGGTGGAGAGCCACTATTCGCCTTCCAAGTCCCCCTTTAAGGGGGATTTAGAGGGTCTTTATTTTCCATTTTCTTTATTAAAATTTGGCTATCTCATAAATTATTAGTACTTTTGCGCGGAAATTCATTGCGTTTAAAAAATTATAATATTTAAAGACATAAATCTAATTTATGAAACTTACTGAAATTCTATCAGGCAACGCAAATGTTGCAGAATGGGAAAGCAAGGGTTACGAGCTTCCTAAGTATGATATCGCAGCAGTAGCCAAGAAGACTCACGACGAGCCAACTTGGGTTCACTTCGGTGCTGGAAATATTTTCCGTGCATTCCCTGCTGCTATCCTTAACGATGCTCTTAACACAGGCAAGTATGACCGTGGCGTAATCGTAGCAGAGAGCTTCGACTACGAGATTATCGACAAGGCATACCGTCCTTATGGGAATCTGTCTCTCCTCGTAAGCCTCCAGTCAAGCGGCACTATCGAGAAGAAGGTTATCGCATCTGTTACCGAGTCTCTCAAGGCTGACTTCCAGTTCGCAGAGGACTGGGCTCGTCTCGTGGAGATCTTCAAGGCTCCTTCACTCCAGATGGTTACATTCACCATCACAGAGAAGGGGTATAGCGTAGCTCCTGCCGACCTTGAGCGCGGTCTCACACCAGTATTTGCTATGGGTAAGCTCACAGCATTGCTCCTTGAGCGTTTCAAGGCAGGTCAGCTTCCACTCACGCTCCAGTCAACCGATAACTGTTCTCACAATGGCGACAAGGTTAAGGCTGGCGTTCTGGCATACGCAGAGAAGTGGGTTAATGACGGTCTTGCACCAAAGGAATTCCTTGCTTACGTCAAGGACAACAAGAAGATTTCATATCCTTGGTCAATGATTGATAAGATCACTCCTCGTCCACACGAGAAGGTACAGGCTATGCTTGCTGAGGATGGCTTTGAGGACAACAACACTATCATTACCGAGAAAAAGACCTTTACCGCTCCATTCGTTAATGCAGAGGAAGTTCAGTACCTCGTTTGTGAGGATGACTATACCAACGGTCGCCCGCCATTGGAGCTTGGCGGTGCTCTCTACACCACACGTGAGACCGTTGATCAGGTTGAGACAATGAAGGTTACAACCTGTCTTAACCCACTCCACACCGCAATGTCAATCTACGGCTGTATGCTCGGTTACGACCTTATCTCTGCCGAAATGGCTGATGATGATCTCCGTGCATTCATCCAGAAGATCGGTTATATCGAGGCTATGCCAGTTGTTACAGATCCAGGCGTGCTCAACCCATACGAGTTCATTGGTACTGTCATCAACAAGCGCCTGCCTAACCCATTTATGCCAGATGCTCCACAGCGTATTGCTACCGATACTTCTCAGAAACTCCCGATCCGTTTCGGTGAGACTATCAAGAAGTACATTGCTCGTGGTCTTGACATGGATAACCTCAAGCTCATCCCACTCGTACTTGCTGGCTATGCTCGCTATCTCAAGGGTATTGATGACAACGGTAACGCATTCGAGCCTTCTACAGACCCATTGCTTGAAGAGCTTCAGGCTATCGTTGCACCTCTTGAAATCGGCAAGGCAGATCAGGATTATTCATGCCTCAAGAAGCTCTATACACGCAAGGATGTATTCGGTCTCGACCTCTACGAGGCAGGTCTCGGCAATCAGATTGAGGGCTACGTCAAGGAGCTTTACGCAGGTAATGGCGCGGTAAGGAAGACATTGCATAAATATGTAAGCGTTAGATAAGAAATGGAAAGAACATGGCGATGGTTTGGCAAGAAGGATAAGATCACTCTTGCACAGTTAAAGCAGATAGGCGTTGAGGGTATCGTTACTGCATTGCACGACGTGCCACTCGGCGAGGTATGGACACGCGAGAAGATTCATGAACTCAAGGAGTACATCGAGTCTTACGGTATGAAATGGAGCGTCGTTGAGTCACTCCCAGTTGTCGAGACTATCAAGTACGGTGGTCCTGACCGTGATCATCAGATTGAGGTTTACAAGCAGAGCCTACGCAACCTCGGTGAGGAAGGCATCAAGTGCATCTGCTATAACTTCATGCCTGTACTCGACTGGGCACGTACCGACCTCGAGCACAAGAATCCAAATGGTGCAAGCAACCTCTACATGAACTGGGGCGAGTTTGCATACTTCGACATCTACATTCTCAAGCGTGAAGGTGCTCGTGAGGATTGGGCTGAGTTCTCTAAGGTTCACAAATGGGGACGTGATCTCGTGGCAGAGGCTGACGAGATCAAGGCAAAGGCAACTCCAGAGTTCGACCACGCAATGGTTGAGAACATCATCATCAAGACTCAGGGCTTCGTTTCTGGTAACTTCAGCGAGGGCGACTCTGCTCCTGTTCAGAAGTTCCGCGACCTTCTCGCTCTCTATAAGGACATCGACAAGGCAAAGCTTCAGGACAACATGAAGACTTGGCTCGAGGCTATCATGCCAATATGCGATGAGTACGACATCAATATGTGCGTACATCCTGACGATCCTCCATATCCAGTATTCGGTTTGCCACGTATCGTAGGCAACACAGAGGATATCCAGTGGTTCCTTGATGCTGTTCCAAACAAGCATAACGGTCTCACATTCTGCGCAGGTTCATTCTCTGCAGGTGAACACAACGACTGCGTGGCAATGGCAGAGAAGTTCGCTGACCGCACTCACTTCGTTCACCTCCGTTCTTGCCACATCTTCCCTAACGGCAACTTCACAGAGGCAAGTCACCTCGGCGGTCGTGGTCATCTCATTGAGCTTACCCGTATCTTCGAAAAGGCAGAGGCAGAAGGCAAGTGTAACTCTGGTCGCCGTCTCCCAATGCGTGTTGACCACGGTATGACCTTCACAGACGAGCCAGGCGGAGTATTCGACGAGACAAACCACGGCCACAACTCTGGCTACACTCTCCTCGGACGTATGTTCGCTATGGGACAGATTCAGGGTGTTATGGCTACTGTTGACAAGGAACTTGGCATAGAATACAAGCAACCAGGCTTCTACGATTAAGAATCGATAGACAACTACAATAAAAAGCCGCTTAAGGAGCAATCCCTAAGCGGCTTTTATTTTTTTATACCCCCTCCTTCAGAAAAGGACGGGGTAGGCTTTTAGTCATTCTTATATTTCACCTCATCCACATCAGGGATGTCGGAGATGGTATTCACGATAGTCTGGAGCTCGTCAAATGAGTGTACGGAGAAATTTACCGTACAGGTAACAATCTCATCCTCTGTTACCGTGTGAAGGCTGTTAATAGATAGTCGGAACTTATTTGATATACTGTCTATCAAATCACTAAGCAGATGCTGTCTATCCACGGCATGAACTGTGATACTTGCTGGATAGAGAACGGACTCCTCTGCCTGGAAATCAACAGCCACGATAGAGTCACCATATCTTGAAGACATTGCTATCGCTTCTGAGCAATCCCTTCTGTGTACGCTTATCCTTCCGTTGTTCTCCGTAAAACCGATAACCTCCTCACCAGGTATAGGATGGCATATAGGACATCTGTTATACTGCGGTTTAGGCTGTCGCTCAAGAAATTGATGTATATGCCTCAAAGCCTTGTATGACTTTGCACAACTACGCCAGTCTTCCTTTGGTGTCACGCTTTCATCGGTGCCTACCTCTACGCAATCACCACGATGAAGAATTGTCTTTACCGATGCCAGATGACCATTTATCTTGGCATACTTAGCGTGCATACCCACCTGGGTATGAATATTATATGCAAAGTCGAGCGCGGTGGAATCCTTCGGCAGACGCAATGCCCTACCCTGTGGTGTGTAGCATGTGATATCGTCGTTATAGAACTGGCTTCTCACCGACTCTATGAAATATGCATCACCATCCTCATTTTCCTGAGCGCTGTTAGCTACATCCTTCAGCACATTTCTCATGGAATCAATCCATGCGCTGATGTCATTATCCCTTCTGCGAGCCACACAGCCGAGTTTGGAGTTGAGTATCATCCTCTCACTTGAGATATGAACCTCTTCCCATACGCCATAGTCGGAAAGCAGATGCACATGGAAACTCTGATAGCCATTACTCTTAGGCTGGTCGATGTAGTTTATCATCGAACCTGATTTCTCGCGAAAACAATTCGTAAGGTATGAGTATATGTTCAGACACATATTCTTTTCTGACACATATACATCCTCTGGGAATACGATTCGTGTGAAATGGCGTCCTTCAACATGCTCGAAATCCACCTTCGTGTTTTTCATCTTGCGATAAAGGCTATAAGGAGCACGGTAAGCCACCTCTCGACGGAAACGGATACCGTTGGCATTGAGCACCTCATCAATCTTTGTTGAGAATGATGCCATACGTATCTTATCACGTTCTTTCTCTTTCTCTATAAGCTGTACGATTTTCTCGTACACTTGCGGACATCTGTACCTGAATGACAGATTCTCCAGTTCAATCTTGATGTTGTAGAAACCGAGGCGGTTAGCAAGCGGAGCATAGAAATAATCAGTCTCACCAGCAACCTTCATCTGCTTGGCAGGGCGCATACTGCTGAGCGTACGCATGTTATGCAAACGGTCGGCAAGCTTTATGAGTATGGCACGCACGTCGTAGTGCATGGAGTCAAGCATCTGCCTAAAGTTATCCAGCTGCTTTGACATCGCATAGTTAGGTTTCTTCTGCTTTGTCACCACCCTCACAAGGAAGGCCACGTCATCGCCAAACAGGCGTCGCATATCTTCGTCGGTATATTCTGTATCCTCAACCACATCGTGAAGGAATGCAGCACATACAGGAGGAGCACTTAGTTTCATCTCCACAGCCACGATTCTTGCCACGGCAATAGGATGGATGATATACGGCTCACCAGTCATTCGTTTCTGGTTGGCATGGGCATCATGTGCCAGCTGATAAGCACGCCTCATCAGTTCCATCTCCTCGATGGTACATCGTGGTGACATCGCAGTAAAGACTTCCTCAGCCCTACTGTTAATCTCTAATTCTGTGAGTTGCCGCACATGTTCCATAATTTGCCTGTTCTCCTACAATCCTAAATAGGTTAAGTTTCTCTTAAAACGAAAATACGATGCAAAAATACGGAAAAGAATAGAAACGACAAAACATTTTTTCACTTTTTTCATAATAAACGTTTAATTATTAACAATTAACCGCTTTTATGCTTTACTTCACATACATCTTGCCATTTCTGACATAATCCGAACTTGCATATTTCAGTCATATAATTGAAAAATGTGACAGATACACAATTTCAATTTTGATTTTGTCAAAATTTAGACATTTTAACATTCCGCACAAGCCTATATCGAATAAAATCGCTATCTTTGCAACATAAAATGAATAAAATCTATATTATACTAAGCCTATCATGTGCACTGGCGATAGCTGGTTCACTTTCATCCTGCAAGAACAAACAGCAGGATGAGGACATCGTAATTGAGAAGATTATCGACAAGCCACAGAGCAAAGCGACGAGTATGGCAGCAAAGACGACTTCCGGTACAGCCAATTGGGCAGGAAGCAAATACAACTTTACCATTCGTCGTGCAGCCGATACAAGTCTTGATGATGTCGAAAACCACGACTCTCTCTTCCACGACAATCGTATTGAGCTGACCATCACCCGTACCGACGGCTCACAGTTCTTCTCACAGACATTCACAAAGAGCAGTTTCGCGGGTCTTCTGAATCGTGATGCAAAAGAAAACGGTGTATTCATCAGCATGGCATACGACAAGAGCGATGCGAACCACCTCTATTTCGTGGCAAGCATCGGAAGTCCAGATGAGTCATACGATGACTTCACGCTCGTTCAGCTCATCATCGACCGCCAGGGAGCTACCACAGTAGCATCCTATACTCCACCAGAGACCGCGATGTAAAGATAGCAATACAACAAACCCACCACGCAAGCGGTGGGTTTTGTCGTTATATTAATCAGTCCGCCCAGATCGGAGGTTCATATGTGCCATCATCATCATCAGGATCATAATCAGGATAAACAATTTCTAGTTTTGCTTCTTCCTGTATTAATGACTGTGCCACCATACTACGGCATCTCAACTCGTGAGATCTAGCTGTCGGTTTTATGTAAGCCTTTTTCATAGTACCATAACTTTTTTTCCGTTAATAATATTAAAGCCTTTTTTCGGGGCATTCAAACGTTGCCCATTAATGTTGAAGATAAAATCTTCTTCATTATGATTATTGCGAACAGAGGTTATTCCTGTCGCACTATTCTCTATTTCCAATTCTATCTTTGCGGTATTACTATTCGATAAATCCAGATACACAATACCAGCACTTGGAGTATCTGCGCTCCATGAATAGAATGCCACACCATTTCCCGCTCCTGCACGATAGCCAAGACGATAGGCATTAACAGGTGTTCCTGGAACAGAAGCACTCAAAAGATTATCATTTCCTTCATACTCATAAGGCGTAGCATCTTTTGTCATTGTTATCAAATAGGTTCCATCCTCCTGAACGGCATTAGAACGCAGAATGACAGGACATCCCATAGGCACCTTGTTCCCTGTCCTATTGCCGAGAATCACAGCATCCTCCTCGTTCTCCTTCTCCACGACCATATACACTTTCGTATTGTCGTCAACGGTATAGCTATTGTTTGCGTCATAGAACGGTCTCCAGCCCTGCATATTGGCAGCAACGGTAAGAGATACGTTATTTCCATCCACAACAGCAGAAGCGGCACTTGTCTGATACTGCATCTTGTCTATCTTTATACCACCATCTACATTAAAGATATAATATTTAATGCCTTTTTTCAGTTTCGCATGAAGCGTTTTCCACACATTATCACTATTGTTCATGCCGTATGCGACCACACTTGGATTATTATCCAACGTACTCATATCACTTACTACATCCGTTCCTATTGCACAAATTCTATTCACTTGATCAGTAGTAGAAGAATATGTCACTGTAATCTCACCATCATATTCTGGAATATAAACAATGCAGTTTGCCTCAGTAGTACTCGCAGCATACAGGCATACAAAATGCTGATTAGAAGTACATGTATATGAGGAAACCTTTGTATCATATCCTTTAATCAGAAAGCCATCATAATCAAGAGACGGAATACTATTGTCAAAAACTATTTCAGAGTATTCCTCAAAATCCCATACAGTTCTTGTCCAGCGAGCAAAGATAATTGTCGGTTCAGTTATAATGTCCTCATCATTCACTTTAACAGTATATGCCTCGTCCTTGTACCACCCTTCGAAACGCCATTTCTTTTCCTTCAGATTCGGTAGATTAGTATAGTCTGTGCATGATTGTCCTATAAGACTAAAATCTCCCTTGCCTTTTACATTGTAAGCAGCAACATTGCCAGGCATATAGACAAAACCATACACGCCACCCCTGTAGTTAGCAGTCATCGTATAAGTCTTATCAGCCTCAAGAATAAAATATTTCACTCCCTCAACAAGTGAAGCTTGGGTTTGAGTATATTCTGCTAATCCATTGTTATCAATAATATTCAAATCCCTAACGTCATTAACGGTTGAGCCCTTAACCCATTGCCTCACATAATAGACTAGTAATACTCCTTCTCTATCCGTTTTTATCTCTAATTGGGTATCTGTATCATCAGCATTACTACCAGACCATACTCTTACATAATAATTTACATCCTTATCAAACACATTCGCAGGTTTTGAAACCACCCAAGCATTAGAATTGGTTGGAGTTATCGTCACGCCATCTAATTCAATCTTAGACGGTAAGATTTCAGAAGTAAAGAAATAACGATTCCCTGTCTCTGCATGTGCAGAGATAGACATAATGAAGAACATTGCAAGAATGAACAACAAAACGACGATTTTATCGATTTTATTTTTCATTGAGATAATAAGGTTGGTTTTAGTATTTGTTTATAAATGGGATTAGTGTAAGAGTATATGTATCCGAAATATCATTCGGATCATAACATGAACAAAATTACACTTTTTTTGTCAAAGCGCCAAATAATATTACCATTTTCTGCAAATACCACAGAAAATATCTTCACTTTAACAAAAAAACACGTGCTTTTTATGATAAAAAGTGCAGAAAAAAGGAAAAAACTGGTCGAAATTTTCGACCAGTTTCTTCTCTATCACTTTAAAAGATTTCTTCCATTTGTATCTTCAAGAATCTTCATCTGCTGAATAGCAATCTGATTGAGTTTAATAAGACGGTCTGATTGCGACATTCCATCATTGATAAATACGGCATTGAGATTCTCCATGTTTGAAAGGCATATCAATTCGTTGATACTGGCATAGTCACGAATATTACCTTTCTTATCAGGATTAGCATCTCGCCATTGCTTTGCTGTTATTCCGAACATAGCAATATTGAGAACATCAGCCTCATCTGCATATTTCATAGCCGCCTGTTCACGAGTAACCTCGGCAGGAATGAGATTTTCCTTTATGGCATCAGTATGAATACGATAGTTTATCTTTGAGAGCTCACGTTTGGCAGTCCAGCCGATGAGTTTCTGCTCCTCTGCCTTTAATCTCTGATACTCCTTAACCATTAGAAGTTGGAAACGTGGACTAATCCACATTCCAAAATGATAAGCGATATCACGATGGGCATAAGTTCCACCATATCGACCTGCACGAGCAATAATACCAATAGCGTGAGTACGTTCTATCCAAGTCTTGACAGATAAAACGAAATTATTACTACCCGCAGCATTTTTAATTGTACCGAATTCGGTACAATTAAAATCAGGATTATAAAGCATTTCCCACTCACCAAGATATTCTATGGTACTCTTCAAACTCATCCATCTGAATATTATATGCTCCTGCATCTAGCTATGAGCCATGTCAGTAAGAGAAATGTAATCTTCCTGATTATAACTAACAACGGTTATTTCCGTGTCCTGTACTTTTATCTTTGCCATAGCATTTTGGATTTTATTCTTCTAATTTGCAAAGATACACAATTTCCGGGATAACGCAAAATAAATAGCTGAAAAAACTCCCCCACCACTTTCGTGATGAGGGAGAGAATTAATTATCTAATCAATTATAGGATAAGTGGAGTTCATTACTCAACAACCTTGATAACCTTAACAGCGTATTCACCGTCGTTCTGGTTATAAACATCGAAATAGTACTTACCTTCGGTGTAACCAGAAGCCTTACTACCAGGAATGGTTACCTCTACAAGACCTTCTACATCATCACCAACCTTTGTCTGCTTGAATGTGTAAGAGTCGAATGTAGTATTATCAGATTTATAATTCTTGACGAAGTAAACCTTACCTTCTGCTGCTTCAGAACCAGCTGCCTTAACAGCATCTGTACCATCTCCGGCTAGTGAAACCTCATAGTATTTTGTAGCGTCGAAGCCTGTTACTGTAGGATCAACTATATTGTAAATTCGTACATCGTTTTCAGGAACTTTAGTAGCATATACATAAGCGTATGTGCCAGTTGCAAGACTACCAATAGCAATCTTAGCTGCCGTACCAGCAGTAACTGTGATTGGCTGATCGTCAACACCGTTAACGATAGATTCTACAGTATTGCTAATGTTAGCATTTGTTGTAAGAGTGATACCATTACGACCAGCAGGACTTGCAGCATCATAAGCATTTGTACGATTCTGGAGAGCATCCATAACTGTAGCCTCTGAAATAGGAGCACCAGTTGTAGTTACAGCGAAGAGAAGAGACTTATTAGTACCATTCAAATCAGTTGCGAGAGCTGGAGTACCGCTGTTGTTCATTACCTGAACATAAACATCCTTTACAGCATCTGAAACACCAGCCGTCTGAGACTTGCTATACTCATCATTAGTTGCAATCTTAGGATCATGTCCCTGCTGATAAGTTGTGATAGAAGGAGTTGCAACAGTTGTGATAGTTGCCTGCTCAGCATTTGCATCGATAAAGTTTGTTACAACAGCATCGAAGGTGATTGGGAAGAGCCCCTTTGGATCTGTATAGGTCTGGCTTGTCCAACCGTTAGAGTTGTCAGAAATCTTGAAGACGTATGTGTAAGCGTAGTTAGGCTGCCATACAGTATATGTAGCAGGAACTACAGCCTTTGCACCATAAACCTTGATTTCCTCACCTGAGCCGTCAGTTGAAACGAGAGTATAGTCAACACGGAGGGTCAGAGGCTTGCCGTTTGTATTAGGGATAACTGCTGTGTAGTAATTATCAGCAGATGAACCTGCATACGTTGCATTTGGAAGAGATCTGCCAAGGTAGAAATTACCTGCAGCCTCATGTGCCTCTTCTTCACCATACTGAGCTTCAAGAGTACCGAATCCCTGAGTTGGAGAAGTAGCACCACCAGTAACCTCACCAACGGTTACACTTGCCTTGTTGTAATCAGCAGTCTGAGGATCACCACGATGTTCTGTACCGATATGAGGATAGAAAATTGTTACCTCACCACTCTGTGGTAGAACATCAGAACCCATTGTGAAGAGTGTAGCTGCAGTTGTTGTTCCTTCACCAAGATCTGCAGGAGCAGTAGGATTAGCATCAGAAGTATAGAACTTAACATCCTTAATAGAATAGCCTGGAACTGTCTCATAAAGAGCGATACGAGCCTTAGCAGCCATGTTTCTGAATGTAAGGGTTACAGGAGCACCATAGTTTGCTTTCAAAACTGTATTGATGTCTGTATAGTAGCACTGTAGGAGGTCAGCAGCACTTGCTGCGGTCAATTTGAAACCATTTGAGGATAGGGTTGTTCCTGTATTGATACGAGTAACCTTAACCTTGCTACCAGCAACAGCAGCATCTGTAACAGCCTCACGTAGACCTGTTGACCATGCAATGAAGTCATACTGGTCAGTAGAATAGTCCCAGTATTTTACAGTCTGAGCCTGAGCTGTTCCTGCTCCATGAAGAGCGGTCCAAGTATCTGCAGTCAAGCGACCTGTGATACCTGTCTGCTTACCAACATATTCCCAGTTATTGGTGTTGGTCTCTGTTTTACCTGCAGAGTTGTACTCATAACCTACGAGGTAGTTGTCGAATACTACAGTTGTAGAAGGAGAGTTTGTTTGTTCAGAACCTTTAGTTCCCTCTACTACGAACATGCCACCGAGTTTTTCAGCAGCAGTAGCGCCTACAAATTCACCTGCACGTGTAGTCTTTGCATTACCTGCAACGAATGTGATTTCACCATTACCTTGCTTTGCTACCTCTTGACCGTTATCGGTACCCAAGAAATCATTATCGGAGCAACCTACCAATGTTAGTGATGTTAGGGCCACGAATCCTATTAGATAATTAGAAGTTTTCATAACTTGAATGTTTTTTTGGTTTTGTTATTAATGTTTTTTGTGTTTTCTGACTAATCCCTCGCAAACAAGGTGATAGTCATGGGCTGACCAGAGTCAGCAGGAATGAGCGTAAGTTTAATTTCTTTCTGTGTCTTTTTTTAATGGGTTTTTAGAGTGTTAATACTTATTTTATTTTTGTTTTTTTCTATATATAATTTGCAATTGAGGAAGTAAGAGTAAGAGTGCAGCCTTCCGGCTCTCCCCCTAAGGGGGAGCGGGAAGGGGGTCGTTACATCGGAATCTCATATGTCACCGTGTCATAGTCTACGACTTCAGCATTGAAGCCTGAGCCAGACTTTCTTGACGGAATCTTGATGGTATCAACATCAATCTCTATGGTGATGATGCCACCCTTGTAGCGTCGCTTAACCTGTGAGGTTACATCGAACACGTAGGTTGAGTCGAGTCCGTTGTTGAAGAACATGTTCACATCGAGGAAGTTTTTCACCTTACTGTCGTCTGCAGAGGCGCGTGTAGCGCGACTCGGATTCAGGTTGCAAAGACCGAAGGTGAAGAGTCGTCCGCCGATTATATCGACGTCTTCTCCCTTCTTCGAAACGTGTCGTTTCATTCTCTGATAGAAGTTCACAGAGATCTCATCATCTGAGGTGTAGCCTGTATTGAGGTTTGTCTGTCGAGCCATACCTGACAGGTTTGCCGATCCTTCTACTCCTGCTACTCGTCCTCGGTTGTTATAGAGGATGACCTGCGTGAGGTAGATGTAGGTACGAGGGAGAAGCTGCATACGTGCGTTCTTGTAATAAACGTTTCTCTCCTCGTCGTAACCGTCATAGTCTGCAGGATTATTTGAGACGTAGAGGTCTTCGTAATATCCTCCAAACAGGAACTCAGGCTGGTAGTAGGCGAACTGATGTTTCGGAGAATGTCTTGCTGGTGTCATACCTGCGTTTGTGTAGCAGGTGATGTATTCGTAGGTTGAAGACTCGTCGAAGTGGAGTGACTGTACTCCGTCGATGGTCTGCACCTCGTTCCAGGCAAGGATGTCATAATATCCGAAATTGTATCGTGCCGTTAACCTTCTGCCTTGTATCTGGTGTTCGTTAGGCGAGTTATGCTTGCCTTTTGCGTCTGCTGCTGTATAGTAGCGGCGGATATTGAACACCTCAGGATTGACGATATCCCATGTTCCAAAGATCGCGTTGTCTTGAGTGTCCCATCCATAGAACCATTCATCTCTCCAGTTGTATGTGGAGTCGTAATACTCGTTGTGCTCCTCATCGATGACCAGAGAGTAGTCCCAAAGGACATCAAGGTCAAGATTCACCTCCGGCAGCATCATGACGATGTCAGCGCCCTCGTCAGGGAAGTGTAGCGGAGGCTCGATAGTGCAGGAGAAGATTGAGAGCTGCAAAGCGAAGAGTACCGATACCCAGTGGGCGGAGCGCCAAACATGGTGCTTGTTGTTCTTGTTATTCATCGGCGCCTCCTTTCTTTCTTTGATACAGCTCCGAGCGATTGAAGCTCACGCCCTTCTTCTGTATGCGACGGAATAGCAGGTCGTATGTGAGATGCACTCCGATGTTTGTCGGACCTAACCATGAAAAAACGTGGTTGCGTTCCTTGAAGTTCTCTTTCTTTCCGAGGTAGTCGTAATAGTAGAGCCCGTCTTCTATTGTTGACTTCGGATTGCCATAGACGTAAGGGTCGTACTTGGTTCGGTAGTATCCCACTCCGAGGCTGAACTCCAAACGCCAGCGCTTGTTTCGGCTGATGTTCATGGTGTAGCCAATGATGGCACCTGCTCCGAGGCCTTCGCCTTCCCATCCCTTTGTCTTGCTAAGGCCTATACCATATATATTAGTATGGACGTAGCCAGAGACGTAAGGACCAATGAACTGCCCCTGCCCTACAAAGTAGTAACGGCCTTCGAGAACGTAGTCTCTTATTTGCCAGAACTGCTGTCTGCTCCAATGGTGCCAGTACGGACCTGTGAAGCCGAGGTTGGCTGTGAAGTGACCCGTGAGAGGATAGTATTCCAGTTGCACGTTAGGACTTGGTGCCCAGTAGTGTCCCGGTAGATAGAAGAAGTCATACAGCAGGTTAGTCCTTATGCCTATGATATGACGGCGGTATAGACGAACTGGTATGAACGGTACATCCTTGTTTTCCGGTTCTTGAATAAGATCCGCCCCGCAGAGTACAGGTTTTCCGATGTCTCCGTAAGGCTCTATTATGAGCTTAGGAATGGTCTCCTGTTCAGGAAGAATCTCGATGGCGATGCTGTCAGGTTTGTTCTGCATTCCGGAATTGCCAGAACTTACATGACTGCTGCTCGCCTGAGCCTGTGCTTTTTTCTTGAAGAAGAGTACTACGCGTGCTACTCGTAGCTTTGGGTAGTAGATTTTGTAGAGCCTGTTCCAGAGCCTACCTCCGTCAATTCTCTTAAGGTGCTGTTTCAGCTGGGCTAGCATTCCAGCCTTATGGTACTTGTCAACGAGCGATTTTACGACTTTGTAACTTGGATCGTTGGCTTCCTTCATGAGATATAGGAGTTGACCATAGTCTTCAGGCTGGTCATCGTAGGTGCTGTGCTCTTCGGGAAACTTCAAGTGTCGATTTATGTAATCAAATGCGTGAGCTGAGCGTTCTCGGCTCAATGTCTGGTTCCATCGATATGGACCTTCTGGTGATGATGCGCCTTTTACCATCATGGCGTGTGGCTTGAGGCTGTCAGTGTTTATCTGCGGTATCAGATCTCGGATAAGTTCCTTTACGGATTCCTGTGTGGAATCGACGCGGTAAACATCTACCGGAAATATTACCTTTAGTGCTACCTTGTAGAACTGTTCGTCGGTGATGGATGGTTCCTGATTCTCGTCTAATATAAATATGTATGGATATTTACTGAAACGAGCGGAGTCGTCAGACTGGCTAAAAACACTTACAAATACTGTCAGCATCAAGGTAAGTAGTAGAGAGCGTCTATGTCTTCTGACCATCTGCATCATTCATGTGTTGGTATTTTTTAAGGGTTATTATTTTTATTATTTTTTGTTTATTGTTTTGCAAATTTAAGTATTTTTCTTTAAAATTGCAAGAAAAAAATGTTAAAATATTGGTCATTTTGGAAAAATAGCGGATTTTTTCGCAAATTTTCATGTAAATTGCAATAAAACTGCGAGAGTTTTCTGCGTTTTCTGCCTAAAATGGGAAAAATTGGTGAATTAATGCACTTTTTACACGTTATCGCACACAATTTATAAGTGTATCATTTTCACTTTTTCCTCCGGTTTGCGGAAATTACGCAATTTCGTCTCTCTTCCTCCTATGCTCCTCCTATGTTCCTCCCTACCAAACTCGATGAAGCTCCCATTTTTATAGGGGAAAAGCGGAGGTTCATCGAGTTTGGTAGGGAGGAACAACGGAGGAAGAGCGGAAGAACAACGGAGGAAGAACGGAGTTATCTCCTGAGTATCTTGTTGCCGTTGCTGATATATACGCTACCCTTGTGAGGCTTGGTAATGCGACGGCCGGAGAGGTCGTAGATAGCATCAGTCTTGTAATTGAGCAGGATATTGCAATCCAAGAGAGGCAAGTCCGTTGTATTCTCTTCTGGGGCAAAGACGAATCGAATGCCCTTGGCGAAAGACTTGCTCAGCGTGTCGTCCTCATCGGCTGTTGATGAAT
>CAMJKP010000060.1 GCA_946406435.1 uncultured Prevotellaceae bacterium
CCATCGTCTTGATGCGCTTACGGAAGTTACGCTTGTCAATCTCCTCTCCGAGTATTGCCTCATAAACCTTCTGCAACTGAGTGAGCGTGAAATGCTCCGGCAGCAGATTAAAGCACAAAGGCTCGGTTGAGAGATGTCTTCTGAGCTTTTCAATGGCCTCAGTTACCATTATCTTATGATCGGAATACAGGTCTGGGAGTTCATCGACACTCACCCACTCTACTCCATATTCCTTTTGTTGCACCTCATTATAATCGCTCACGTTGATAAGCGAACAATAGGCGATTGAAATTACACGCTCACCTGGGTCACGGTCAACAGCACCATAGGCTCCAACCTGAGTCATGTAGATATTGTCAAGACCAGTCAGACTACACAGGGTTCTTGTTGCAGCCTGTTCCAGACTTTCATTTGCCTGAACGAATCCACCATAAAGGGACCATTCACCCTTACCTGGATTCATCTTTCGTTTTCCGATAAGCAGTTTCAACTTACCTTCTTCAAAACCGAAGACTATACAGTCAACAGAAATAAGTAGCGGGGTCATGCCCTCATAGTAATTGCCCATAATAAATAAAGGAGAAAAACTAAGCCAATGCAGAATTTACAATGTACGCCATAATGTACGACTTGTGAACTTCAAAGGCTGTTGATTAAATTATTAAAGAAAAAAAGTGTGAGATATATAAACTAAGGAAAGTCTTCACTATGCACATAATTGCACATAGTGAAGACTTCTTCAGTTTTTACCAGAGTACTATGTAAAGGAACGTGATAATTGCAATCACACCGAAAGCACCGATGTTGAATACCTTATCAGTCTTGAAGATATTCAGGTCAATAGCTACGAGCTTTGGATCCTGAACTGAATCAAGTGCATTTGAACGGAGGTAGAATCCGATTGTTGCCGTGATTGCAGCAAAGAAGATCATTGCACCTGCAACTCCATAAACAGCAAGTGTCTCGCTGAAGAATGAAGCAGCGAAGAGTGCGATAGATACAGCAGCTACAGCGAAGAGGATATTGCTCCAGAAGAGCTGAGTCTTTACTGTGTGCTCGTCAAGTTCATCTGCTGCTACAGACTTGTTGCTCTTAACTGAGATAAGAACGAAGAGGACAACGAGACAGATGAATACATAACCAGAACGAACAAGGAATGGAACGTCAGGCAATGTGAACTTGAAGAGGATTGAGAATGCGAATGTACCGATAGCACAAACAACAGCTGCAGTACCAGAAGCACGCTTCCAGAGAAGTCCGAGACCGAAGATTACTACAACACCTGGATATACGAATGCTGAGTACTCCTGAATGAACTGGAATGCCTGGTCAATACCACCCATAAGTGGATATACAGCGAAGAGAGCTATGATAAGAGCGCTTACAGATGTCATACGACCAACGTTCACGAGTTTCTTCTCACTTGCATTCTTATTGATGAACTGCTTGTAGATATCCATTGTGAACAATGTTGATGTTGAGTTGAACATTGAAGCCAATGAAGAGATAACAGCAGCAGCAAGAGCTGCGAATGAGAGACCTTTAATAAATGTAGGGGTGAAGTTACGAATCAAATAAGGATAAGCATCGTCAGAACGACTAATTGCGCTATCAGCAGCTATCTGTCCTTTTGCAATAAGCATATCAAGAACAGAGGTGCCATCACCTGTATGTGCATTGTAAATGTAGAATGCACAAACACCAGGGATACAAACGATGAATGGGATAAGGATCTTAAGGAATGCTGCGAAGATCATACCCTTCTTTGCTTCTGCGAGAGACTTAGCAGCAAGACCCTTCTGGATGATGTACTGGTTGAAGCCCCAGTAACCGAGGTTTGTCAACCAAAGAGCACCGAAGATAAGAACGATACCTGGGTTTGTGAAGAATGGATCCTCCTTCTGAACTACGTTACCAGCAGCATCAGTAACACCATTTACTACTGGATAGAGATCTGCCTGACGTGTAACGACAAGGTTGAAGTGCTTATCACCCGGCTGATTGACACACCAGTCGAATATATTGCCCAATGCCTCGAATGCACCACAGCCCCATACCTCAGCACCGATAACTGAAAGTGCTGCATAAGCGGTGATAAGACCACCACCAACGAGGAATGTAACCTGCATAACGTCTGTCCAAGCCACAGAAGCAAGGCCACCATAGATTGAGTAGATACCTGCTACGAGGAAAAGAACGAGGATGATAACCATACGAACCTGGTCAATTTCCATACCAGCAAACTGAGTTGTCATGTCAGTTGGAAGACCAAGAATCTGCTGGATAGCAAGAGCACCGAGCCAAGCAACAGAAGTAAGGTTTACGAATACATAAAGGAACAGCCACAACAGAGAGAATGCAAGACCTACACCCCAGTTATAACGCTCACGAAGGAACTGTGGGATAGTGAAGATCTTCTTCTCAATCATCAGAGGAAGAAGGAACTTACCTACTACCAGCAATGTAGCAGCAGCCATGATCTCGTATGCAGCCTGTGCAATACCTGATGCGAAAGCAGAACCAGACATACCGATAAACTGCTCGGCTGAGATGTTGGCAGCAATAAGTGATGCACCTACTGCCCACCATGTAAGAGTGTTACCTGCAAGGAAGTAGTCTGTAGAAGACTTCTCCTCACCCTTCTTGTCGCGGCTAAGGAACAATCCAAGACCAACAAGAAGCACTATGTAAGCACCGAAGACTACATAGTCAATGGTTTCAAAGCCATTGTTTTTTAAAGCTTCAATTACGCTCATTTTGTTTGTCAGTTATTTTTTAATTAGTTTTAGTTTTGGTCTATTTGATAGAGAACTTATATGCAGCGTGGCTGTAATACTTCTCACCTGGCTTGAGGATAGCCTGAACCCAATTCTTCTTGTTTGGAGAATCAGGGAACTTCTGGCTCTCAAGACATACGCTTACATACTGTGGGTACTTACCACCCTTGTGAGCGATGTTTGGCTCATTGCCGATGCCCTGGAAGTTACCAGTATAGCACTGAACACCTGGCTCGTTAGTGAACATCTCCATGTAGATACCAGTCTTTGGAGAGTAGAGAGAAGCACAAACCTGTGTATCATCACCCTTACCGTCCTTGTATGTGTTAAGGCAGAAGTTATGGTCGATACCGCCGTTTGCATTCTTAATCTGGTCGAAATCAACCTTACCTACTGCATCGCTAAGAGCGTGAGGTGTGGTGAAGTCGAATGGAGTATCCTTAACTGGCTTGATCTCACCTGTTGGGATGTAGAGAGAGTCAGAAGGAGTGAAGTTATCAGCATTGAGATAGAGAACCATGTCAGTACCTACGCTATTGAAGTCACCATTGAGGTTGTAATAGTTGTGGTTTGTCTGATTGATGATAGTCTCCTTATCGGTCTCAGCCTCCCAAGTCATATCGAGGGTATTGTCAGCTGTCACCTTATATATAGTTGTAGCAGTAACGTTTCCTGGATAACCATTCTCTCCGTCAGCAGCCTTGATTGTGAGTTTCAAGATTGAGTCGCCAACCTGCTCTGCCTCATATACCTGGTGCATCCAACCTGTTGTGCCACCGCCATGAAGGCTGTTAGGACCATCGTTAAGGCGAAGCTGATATTCCTCACCATTGAGTGAGAACTTACCATTCTTGATACGGTTTGCATAGCGACCTACTGATGAACCATAATCACTTGGAGAATTAAGGGTATCAGCATACTGATGGATATTGTCGAAACCAAGTACGACATCCGTTGGCTTGCCGTCCTTATCAGGAACAACGAGGGAAACCACACGGCCACCATAGTTTGTGATACACACCTCCATACCATTGGCATTCTTGAGGGTATAAAGAGCCACTTTCTTGCCACTGATGATAGTGTCGAAATTAGCGGCATCAAGTCCTGACTGTGTCAACTGCGAAGGAGCTTCGCCTGACTTACACGCTGAGAACATAGCTACTGCTGCCCCAGCACAGAAAAGAATAGTTTTTAGGTTCTGCATTTCTAAAAATGTTTGTTGTTTAGTCTAAATTGGTTGTAAAGTTACAATAATTTTCGCTTTTTCCAAAGAAAAGTGATGTTTTTTTGCCCCAAAAGCAGAAAAATGCGTCTGAAAACGCCTTTTTTTCTTTACATTTTGACATTTCCTTGTGTTTTTTAGTGTAAAAATACACATACGCATAAAAAAACAACCTACATCGCGTTCAGTATTTTTGCGATTCCGTCATTATCCACAGATTCCGTTACCATATCCGCGCACGCTTTTACTTCTTCCGAGGCATTACCCATCGCAACCCCTACCCCAGCATGCTTTAGCATGGCGATATCATTACCACCATCTCCGAAAGCCATTGTCTCCGAAATATCAATGCCATAATATTTGCAGATATCGTCAATACCCGTCGCCTTGTTTGTACCCTTTGCTATGCAGTCGGCAAAATATGGATGCCAACGATTTGCATCACATTCCTTCATCACTTCTCTCATGATTCTTGGCTCCTCGTCCTTATCGAAGAATGCCACCATCTGCATCACGTCCATATTAAGAGCCTCAGTTATCGGAGTTGACTTAGGAAGCGGGATGTCGAGAAGCGTAAAAACCTCCTTGAATTTATCCATAGCAGCCTCCATATTACAGACAATAGCCTTATCATTACTTGTAAATGCTATTGGCATAGGATGTTTCTCTGCATCCGCTATAACTCTCTTAATATCTTCCTTTGGGACTGGTCTGTTACAAATAACCTTTCCGTCTGCCGTAACACACGAAGCTCCATTTACCGACATAATACCATCATACTCCAATCCCTTGAGATTTCTGATGAACGGCATCGGACGTCCAGTGGCTATAAAGACCTTGACACCCTTCTCACGAATCCTATGAACGGCATCAAGAGTAGATTGAGGAATAGCGTGGGTCTTGAATGAAACCAACGTACCGTCTATATCAAAGAATATCGCCTTTATCTTCATAATCATTTTTTAGGAGTACAAGAAGTACAAGGAGTTCAAGGAGTACAAGACGACAGTATTATCGCTTATCAGAACAGTCAAGACATTTGTCTTGTACTCCTTAAGCGACTTCAGGAGCGTTACTCCTTGTACTCCTTGTTACTCCCAACAATTTTCAATTATCAATTATCCATTTTCTCAAACTTATACCCCATTCTCTTCAACTGAATTGCAGCACCTATGGCAAACATGGCATCACAGGCACGTGCAAAGGCATAGAATGCCATCTTTGACTGTGGCTCTATCTGTTCATGACGAATCATATCAACCGTCTCCTGTGCCAGACTTTGCACAAGTGAAACAAGTTTCTTTGCCTCTTCCGAATCAAGGGGAAGCCCGAGAATATCACGAACGATATGGTCATCCATATTGTCAAAACCCTGATCACCATAGAAAGTCTCATAAGCTACATTTGAATAGGTCGTCCAATCTGTATCCCAATAATAAGCAGCCCCCATTCCCAGATATAAAGCCCATGCAACGGAAACCGTTGGATATGATGCTATCTGAGGTACGGCATCTGCCATATAGTTTGGCTCTATGCGATGCCAGAAATCTTTCAAATCATCACTCTCAAGTAGCTTACCATCAAGTGCTTTACGGTCAGTTGCCATTTTCAGGAGAGTTTTCCTCAACTTCTCCTCAAACCTATCCAAATAATCTATTATTACCTGTTCCATTTTATATTATCCCTTTTTGAACTGCAAAAATACAGAAAATATTCCAAACAAGCAAATATTTAGAATAAAATAAAAGAAACACCTACTAAACGCCCTACAACCCCTTTCCCGTCCTTCGGGCACCTTATGAGGGATTATTACTATCCCCTTGCCCCTTCACGGGGAAAGGGTGCCCGAAGGGCGGGAAAGGGGTTGCAGGGCGTTTTGGGGGTCTTTTTTCTTGTGCACGCACACAAGTGCTTGACCTAAATCAATTTTATGCTAACATTCGCAAAATAATCGCCAAATTGTTTGCGCACACAGAGAAAAAGTAGTAATTTTGCAGTGTCAAAAGGAAAAAAGAAGCTAAAAACTTCCGGAAACATTCCTTAGACGATACGAATAAGATTGTTTAGGTTAGTAGAATAATAGATTTAGGTTTTAGTTATTAGGTTAAAGATTGTTTGACTCTTGGATAACAAAGAACAACCGCGAGGTTATTCTTTTACTTTTGAAAAGGATTTAGTTAAACATATTTTTAAATGCTCCACAAGTCGCGATGACCAGTGGAGTATTTTTTTTGTATATTACTTCTTATTCCCTATAACTTCGATACAACTTCGATATAACTCCTATTTTCCAAGGGACCAAACTCGATGAAGCTCCCATTATATAGCGGACTTAGAACGGACCTTCATCGAGTTTGGTTCCTTTTCATAACGGAGTCATAGCGAATCATCAAAAAAATCCCTACGCTCCAACGATATGGTAGCGTAGGGATTCTATCTTTATTTCTTTTTCTTCTTGTTTTTGCCTTTATCCTTCTTCTTGCCCTTTACATCACAGCATTTTGGGCATGGTTTCTTGCCCCTATTCTCAGCCACTTCAAGTGTAATGGCATTCACATGTCCCCTATGGACACATGTCTCTGGGCATTTCTTTACTGCATTCTTATCATGTTCATGACGACAGAATTTCGTATCCTGACAATACAATGTCTGGTGATAATACTCGCTGTAATTACATCCAGATGACACATATACATAAACCTCGTCGTCATCATCATAATCATCATCGACGTCCTGAGCCATGACATTTGTGCCAAATGCAATACACATAGAGATTAATACTAAGAACTTTTTCATACCGTCTGTTATAATTAAATATTAGTTAATTCTATAATAATTCCAAATTGTTATTCTAAATCCTAATGCAAAGTTAATCTTTTTTTCCCTTATACACAATGTTTTTTGATTTTTTTTGAATTTCGTAAGGAATATTATGAAACAAAAATATGCCTATCAGAATCAATATTGACTCCGATAGGCATACTCTTTTCTATCTATCAAATAGTCTTATCTCTTACGCAATGGCAAACGATAACCTATTGTAAGGTCCAATGCCTGATGGCGAAGAGAATAGCCTTCCTCATTTACACACTTTGTGAGCGGAAGATGATATGTGGCATTCACGCTAAAATTCTTGTAATCATAGGTAAGACCAAGAGGAATAGCCAGATTAAGATCATCAGAGAAAAAGTCATCCATATCTATATAGTCATCCTTTTCTTTGGTAATCCAGTTATAAGCATCATGATTGATTGTTTCATTATATTCATATGGATCATTTGATGGATCTTTGAGACGGCCAAAAACAAATGTATCATGATAATGATACTTTCGAGAAACGTCCACCGAGCATTCGATACCAGCTCTAACAGAAAGTACATCCATGACATTCTGCTTAAACTGCAGGCCTAAAGAAACACAATCAATGGTAATATTCTTAAAATCAATTATTTCTCCTCCTTCATCCATGACAAGCTGGCGAATTTGCTTTACATAAGCATCATCAGCAGTTCCCTCAACAACGCTGATACTTTTTATAGTCTGCCATACACCAGAATGTCCTACGTACACAGGTCCATATTGACAGCGTATGCGTTTATCCGCAGTTGCTCCCAAACGACGATAGTTGAGATCGGCAACAATAGCAGATTCTTTTGCTATCTTGAACTCAAAGCGAGCACCACCCAAAAAGTTTATCTTACCAGATGTGCCATTGAAACAAGCATTGGTTTTTCCAGAAAAATCAGAATAGTTTACGCCCACGTAAGGCACAAAATTGATAGAACCTTTACCATCTTGGGCATTGACGTCCTTTGGACAGAGAAATGCAACTGCCATGAGGAGTAATGAAAGTTTTTTCATTTTAGTATATTATGATTTTATCTTTAATTTATCTTTTACGCAATGGCAAACGATAACCTATTGTTAGGTCAAACGCCTGATTGCGGGCATAATACTCATTACTATGTGCCCCAAAACAATTTGTGATAGGAAGATGATATGTGGCATTCACATTGAAATTCTTGTAGTCATACGTGAGACCAAGCGGAATTGCAATTTTCAGATTATCTGATAAAGAACCTTTTATACTCGTATCAGCATCCTCCTCTCCATAATACCATTCAAAATCATCACGAGTCCAATCAGCTATTACCATATAATTCCCATTATAAAAAGATTCATCTTTTAACCTTCCAATGTTCGCTTTTAGTAGACAATGATACTTTGCTTCTAAAACAACAGAACTTTCAATACCTGCCCTGACAGACAAGCCTCCAACTATATTCTGTTTATATTGTGGTCCAAAAGAAATACAATCAATCGTAATTTTCTTAGGTATTTCACAAACTTCAACAGGCATAGGGTCATTTATTATATCATCAGTATAATCTGGATAATAACCATAATCTTTTTCTTTCAAATTTGCACCAAGACGGCGATAATTGACATCTGCAATAATTGCAGATTTGTCTGTAATTTGGAATTCAAAGCGCATACCAGCCATAAAGTTCACCTTTCCAGACGTTCCTCCGAAGTAATAATCTGTGTCTCCAGAGAAATCAGAATAGTTTACGCCCACGTAAGGCACAAAATTGATAGAACCTTTACCATCTTGGGCATTGGCAACCTTTGGGCAGAGAAATGCAACTGCCATGAGGAGTAATGATAGTTTTTTCATTTTTGTATATTATGATTTTGTCTTTAATTTATCTTTTACGCAATGGCAAACGATATCCTATTGTGAGGTCAAACGCCTGATGGCGAAGAGAATATTCATCCTGCTCCGCACATTTTGTGAGCGGAAGGTGATATGTGGCATTCACGCTGAAATTCTTGTAGTCGTAGGTAAGACCAAGAGGAATTGCGAAAATAGGTTTGTCAGAGAAAATAGAACCGGCATTATCCTTACCCATATCATCATATTCTGATATATCAAACATATCTGAATTTTCATAATCATAATCACCATCATGACCACCTACAACATAACCAGACTTTATATATGCTACTTTTCCTGTAAGATGATAATACCAGTATTCGGCAGCACTCAACATTCCTTCCAAACCTATACGTGCAGAAAGCCCATTAACGATTTTATGCTTAAACTGAATGCCTAACGTATGGCAATCAAGAGTTATTTTCTCATAATGTTTCGTTAGAGGCTCGATAGTATAAGCCACCTCATACATAGCAATATTATTATCAGCAATGGCACCAAGACGACGATAGTTATAATCAAGAAGTAAAGACCATTTGTCTGATTGTACAAACTCAAAACGAGCACCAGCCATAAAGTTTACCTTACCAGACGTACCATTGAAATACTCTTTGGTATTACCTGAGAAATCTGAATAATTCACACCCACATAAGGCACGAAATAGACAGAACCATAACTATCTTGGGCATTGACGTCCTTTGGACAGAGAAAGGCTACTGCCATGAGGAGTAATGATAGTTTTTTCATTTTTGTATATTATGATTTTGTCTTTAATTTATCTCTTACGCAATGGCAAACGATAACCTATTGTGAAATCAAATGCCTGATTGCGAATAGGTTTATTGTCCTCTCTTGCACTATTTGTGAACTGAAGATGATATGTGGCATTCACGCTGAAATTCTTGTAATCATAGGTAAGACCAAGTGGGATTGCGACATTGACATCATCAGAGAAAACATCATCCATATCATCGTAAGTATCACCCTCTGAATGTACCCATTCAAAATCATCATGATTAAAAACATCATCAGAATGGAGATAAGCATAACCTCCTTCTTTGGGATTTTTCGGAATTCCTTTATATACTTCATAACGATAATGCGCTTTTGAAGACAAAGTGAATAAAAATTCTAAACCTACTCTGGCAAATAATCCACCTACAATATTCTGCTTAAACTGTGAACCAAAAGAAATACAATCAACTGTACATTTCTTAAAATCCGCAATACCTCCACCTCTCTCCATAATCATCTGGCGATATTTGTTAGCATTATACTCATCAGGATTTACTTCAGCAAAATTTAGGCAATCATCACTATATCTCTGCCTATAATATGGATCATCCAGATGCCAATATAATATATATTGATCCACGGTCGCTCCCAAACGACGATAGTTAAGATCAACGAGCAAAGCAGATTTAGGCATAATTTGGAACTCAAAGCGAGCACCAGCCATAAAGTTCACCTTACCAGATGTTTCTCCATATTCTAAATTATCCCCAGAAAAATTAGAACAATTCACACCAACGTATGGTACAAAATTGATAGAGCCTTTACCATCTTGGGCATTGGCAACCTTTGGGCAGAGAAATGCAACTGCCATAAGGAGTAATGATAGTTTTTTCATTCTATGTTATGTTTAATGCCTAGTTTTACTAATGTTATTCAATTTTACGAATGCAAAGGTAATAAAAATCCGAGAAAACGCAATCTAAAACACTACTTTTTTATGCTATACACATGTTTTTCACGATTTATATCTTTTCTGTCAGAAATCCTACTATGGATTTACTTCCGAAGATCTTCCGTTGTTCCTCCTATGTTCCTCCGTACCAAAGTCGGTGCAAACTCGGTGCAAAGTCGGTGAAGATACCATTATAGAATGGAGGTTCACCGAGTTTGGTAAGGAGGATTAACGGTATTTCTATCTTTTCACTTCTATTTCACATAAGGATTATTCATCCTCTTTATTCATGCGTTTATAGAAATATCTACCAATGAAATAGAATGGAGCAATACAGAGAGCCAATATGAAAAGTTGATAGGCTAACTCTGCAAATGGATTTGTGACATCAGTTAATTTAACGTCTTCTGAGTCAGATTCAAGTGTTACACCATCACCAATATGCCCATATTGCATAAACTTGATAGTCTTATGGGGATTAACCAATATGACGGTATCACGTTCTGGACCTAATTTAGTATATTTGGTATTATCAGTATTTAATAAAGTCCACTTTATTAATATTGTATCCCCATATACCTCGTATTCCCCCTCCATATCATCGCAAAAATGTCCCACAAACTCAGTAGAAGCA
This sequence comes from uncultured Prevotellaceae bacterium, assembly GCA_946406435.1. GTDB lineage: Bacteria > Bacteroidota > Bacteroidia > Bacteroidales > Bacteroidaceae > Prevotella. The sequence continues at coordinate 11,039 of CAMJKP010000060.1, forward strand.
ATTACAGCAGAAACTTCATTGGGGGAATAGATGTCCAAACTTATTCTCTCACACTGATTATTACAACCAGAATACGAACCATAGAAATCATTATCCACAGATCTATTGCTACTAAACCCAAGGATAATATTAAGAAACAGGATTATGATTAACAGTCTTTTCATACCTACTTCTTGACGAGGGCAGCAAGCCATTGCTTGAGGTCCGACATCCATTGCTGACGGTAATAGAATTCTTCATTACCACACCAGCCATGACCGCCTACAGGATAGATATGCAATGCCGCAGACACCTTATTCGCCACAAGGGCATTGTAATACTCTATGCTATTGCGAACAGGCACAAGTCCGTCATCCGTACTTGCCATAATGAAAGCCTGTGGAGTATCATTTGTGACTTGTTTCTCGTTGCTATACAGCAGTACGTCATCCTCAGAGGCATTCGCTCCAATAAGACTCATGCGTGTGAATAAGTGGGTAAACGCAGGATCAAACGAGATAACGGGATAGAAAAGTATCTGGAAGTCGAAACGCTCATCCTTATTGGCATAGTGGGTAGCGGCCGTGGCTGCAAGATGTCCTCCCGCACTACATCCCTGAATGCCTATCTGCGTAAAGCCATACTCCTTCTGATGCGCTTTCATAATGCTCAGAGCCTTGTGAACGTCATCGAGTGGCACTTCCTTATGTCCGTTAGGCAAACGATATTTCAGCACGGCGTATGTGATGCCCTGCTCATTATACCACTCAGCTAGGTTATGTCCCTCAGAGCCTTGCCACACCTGAAGATAGCTGCCACCAGGACAAGCGATAACGGCAAGTCCGTTTGGCTTCTCTGGCACATAAACGGTCAAAACTGGGTCTGTCACGTTCTCTACATAAAGCCCGTGATTTGTTTCCTCCTTAGTAATCTCGTTAGAGGTTGGAGCCTTTGCATCAGCCCACAGATGAAATTCTTCCTTCTTCTGGGCAAAACAAGAGAGTGTTGAGAATAGGAATAGAGAGAATAATAGATGTTTCATAATGGTAATAAATAAAAAGCCAAACCAAGCCTTCCCAAAGGGAAGGATATCTGATAGTAATTAATGCTCAAAAATAGAGATAAAAACTATAAAATATCATTCCCTTTGGGAGGGCCTGGGTAGGCTTATTTAATGTGCTGTCTAATCTTCGTCAGATAATTCTTCATTCTGTCAGCATCCTTATTGTCGATGATGTCAAGAAGTTCCTTGAGCTCATCGCGGATTTCTGACACCTGATCGTGTGTGTAAGGGTTGAAGAGGATTTCCTGAAGCAGATAGTCATCCTCGCTGAGAACGCCCTTAGCAATACGCATGTGACGCTTGAAGGTAGTACCAGGGGCATCCTGTGGCTTCATAACGGCAGCAAACACGAATGTTGAAACAAACGGAATACTAAGCGAGTAAGCCACGGTACGGTCGTGCTCATCGAAGGTGTATTCGTAGATGTTAAGACCGAGCTTGCTGTAAAGGTCGCGGAAGAAGCACATACCCATATAGTCACCCTCGCTGATGATGATAGCGTTCTCCTCAGAAAGCTGATTGAGGTTGGCGAAGGTAGGACCGAACATAGGGTGAGTAGATACATAGCGACGGCCAGTACTCTCATAATACTCCTTCAGATTGGTCTTTACAGAAGAAATATCACTCAGTATGCAGTTCTCTGGAAGATACGGCAATATCTCCTTAAAGGCAGGGATAGTGTATTTCACCGTAGCTGCATTGATTACTAACTCTGGTGCGAACTCACGAATCTCTTCAAGTTCCGTGAATCGCTGACAATTGTATGTGTAGCGCAAACGCTGTGGGTTCTTCTCAAACACGCCCACCTCATGCTCAAAGCTGAGGGTGTCGATAAAGAAGCTACCCATCTTTCCTGCGCCAAGGATAAGGATTTTCATAAGAACAAATCAACCCTACAACCCCTTTCCTGCCCTTCGGGCATCCTTTCCCCGTGAAGGGGCAAGGAGAAAGATAGTACTAAACGCTGCTGGGCTATCTATTAATTATTGTATACTATAAAATCTAACTTCCCCCCCTTCCCCATCCACGGGGGAAGGGTCGGGGTTAGGGGTCATTTATTCACAATCTCCAACTGCTGACGAACAGACTCCTCGTGGATATGCTCATAAATCTGCTTAACGAAATCGGCTGACATACCGCAGAGAGTACCCTGAGCACCACGCTTGTCGAGAATCTCGTTGTAACGATCAGTCTGAAGCACGGTGATGTTATGCTCCTTCTTATACTGACCAATCTCACGGCACACGCGCATACGCTTTGAGAGCAAATCCATGAGAGCATTGTCAAGCTCGTCAATCTGCTTACGAAGAAGCTTGATGCCCTCTGTCGTGGAAACCTCATCACGAACGGTAAGAATAGAGAGGATATAGTCGAGTACATCAGGAGTTACCTGCTGCTTTGCATCACTCCAAGCCTTGTCTGGATCACAATGGCTCTCAACCATAAGACCATCAAAGCCAAGGTCCATAGCCTGCTGACAAAGAGGAGCTACGAGTTCACGCTTACCACCCATGTGAGAAGGGTCACAGCAGATAGGAAGGTCTGGAATACGACGACGAAGCTCAATAGGAATCTGCCACATAGGGAGATTACGGTAAATGGTCTTGTCGTATGAAGAGAAACCACGATGAATCGCACCTAGCTGCTTTACACCTGCAGCATTAAGACGTTCAAGAGCACCAATCCAGAGCTCAAGATCCGGGTTTACAGGATTCTTAACGAGTATAGGCTTGTCATATCCCTGAAGGGCATCAGCAAGAGCCTGCATAGCGAATGGGTTGGCTGATGTACGTGCACCAATCCAAAGGATATCCATATCATATTTGTTGGCAAGCTCAACGTGCTCAGGGGTAGCAACCTCAGTACCCATGAGCATACCAGTCTCTTTCTTTGCCTGAGCCATCCACTGAAGAGCAGGCTCACCATGTCCCTCGAAGCCACCTGGCTTTGTACGAGGCTTCCACACACCAGCGCGGAAGATGTGGCATCCCTTCTCTGCGAGCTGAGTTGCCGTTTTCATTACCTGTTCTTCTGTCTCTGCCGAACATGGACCAGCAATGACAAAAGGACGTTTCAAGTCACTTGGAAGATTAAGTGGTGAAAGTTGTAGTTCCATATCGAGGCCCCCCTATCCCCCGAGGGGGAATCTTTTTATATAGTAATGATTGCTCATACTATAACCGCTGGAGGCTGTGCGGGGTTATTTCGTTTTCTTTTCTTTTAAAATTATGTCTATAAAAACCGTTCACGAATCGGCTCCCTCCCAACGGGAGGGCGGGGAGAGGGGCCTATATTGTTTTTTTTATTCTCTCCAGCGCTTCCTGTATCTTCTCTTCCTTTGCACAGAGGGAGATACGGATATAGCGTTCGCCGTTGCTACCGAATATGAAGCCCGGAGTGATGAAGACACGAGCCTCGTGGAGCACCTTCTCTGTGAGTTCCTCGCATGTCTTGTAATGCTCTGGAATACGTCCCCAGAGGAACATTCCCACCTGAGTCTTGTCGTAGGTGCATCCGAGCACGTCCATTATTTTCTCAGCCACGTCACGACGCTTGCGATAGAGCGTTACATTAGCCTCGTGATGCCATTCTGGAGTATTGTTGTTGAGAGCCTCGGCAGCAGCCAACTGTATTCCGCGGAACGTACCAGAATCGATATTCGACTTTATCTTGAGTGCCCAGGAGATAATCTGTGGGTTTGAGATGCACATTCCCACACGCCATCCCGGCATATTGTGGCTCTTCGACATTGAGTTGAACTCCACGCAGCAGTCCTTTGCCCCTGGCACCTGCATGATTGAAAGGTGCTCGTCAGAAAGGATGAATGAGTATGGGTTATCGTTCACTACCACGATGTCATGACGCTTTGCGAAGTCAACCAGTTTCTCGTATGTCTCACGCATCGCACGACCGCCAGTAGGCATATTCGGATAGTTAGTCCACATAATCTTGACGTCTTCGAGATCCATCTTCTCAAGAGCCTCGAAATCTGGCTGCCAACCGTTATCCTCGCGAAGGTCGTAGTTCACAATCTGCTGACCGAGAATCTTACTCAGCGATGTGTAAGTTGGGTAGCCAGGGTTTGGCACGAGAACCTTATCGCCTGGGTTACAGAGAGCGAGAGTGATATGGAGAATACCCTCCTTTGAACCGATAAGCGGAAGCACCTCTGTATCTGCATTCACGTCAACGTCATACCATTTCTTATAGAAGTTAGCCATTGCCTTACGAAGCTCTGGCGTACCCATTGTTGGCTGATAGCCGTGAGCTGAAGGCTGTGAAGCCACCTCTGCGAGCTTGTCTATTGTCTGCTGTGATGGTGGCATATCTGGTGAGCCGATAGCAAGACTGATGATGTCCTTGCCTTCTGCATTTAGTTTTGCAACTTCCTTCAACTTTCTGCTGAAGTAATATTCCTGTACGAGATTTAATCTGTCTGCTGGTTTCATAAATTAATCCTATAGCCCTCAAGCCCCTTTCCCGCCCTACGGGCACCCTTTCCCCGCTCGGGGCAAGGGAAAGTTAGTAATGAGCGCTTTGAGGACTCGATATTTCTTTTTTGTTTATATTATAGTTTAGATAGCCCCATTCATTAGAAATACTATCTACTCCATTCCCCCGAGCGGGGGAAGGGTCGGGGTTAGGGGCTAGTTAGGGGTCTTTTATTTCCCCTTATACTCTCCCAATATCTTCAGTTCCTTGGTGAGAGGGATGATAGCGTCTATTGACTGACGATATCGGATAAGGTCGGAATAGGTTACGTCCACATAGAACATATATTCCCACTCATGACCGATAACCGGGAGCGACTGTATCTTGGTGAGGTTGATGCCGTAGAAAGAGAGAATTGTGAGTACTTTACTAAGCGATCCTTCCTCGTGAGGCAAAGAGAAAACAAGACTTGCCTTATCTGCCTCATTTAGAGGACGAAGGAAATCGGCCTTCATCGGATTGCTAACCACGAGGAAACGTGTATAGTTGTGCTTGTTATCCTCTATGGCATCCTCAAGAACCTTCATCCCATAGAAACGTGCAGCATCAGAATGACAGATGGCAGCACATCCCTTCTTGTGAAGACGCTTGATTTTCTCTGCCGATCCTGCGGTATCCTCATCTTCCACAGCCTTGATATGCGGATATTTGCTGAGGAAGTTACGGCATTGCATCAGGGCAACCGGATGTGAATGAACTTCTTCTATAGTGTCCCAGTCATCTTCCGGCAAACAGTTGATAGAGTGCTGAATATGAAGTTTGTGCTCACCCACGATGGTGGTGTTAGAGTCACGAAGCAGCTCATAGTTATGAAGGAGACTGCCGGCAATAGTATTCTCTATGGCAAGCATACCTATTGTCGTAGGGTCTTCCTTTATCTTCTCGAAGACCTCCTCGAAAGTCTGGCAGCATATCAGCTGTATCTGCTCGCCTTCGTAGAATTGATGAGCCGCAATGTCATGGAACGACCCGATAATACCCTGTATTGCTATTCTTTTCATATTTCTATTTTTGTGGTCTAAAGTCTTTTGACCTTTAACCTTTGTCCTTACTAACGAAAAGTCCCGCATCATTTGTATGAAGCGGGACTTTACGTAAAACCTTACATTTGGTTTCGTTTGTCTTAAGTTGAAATTTACACGCAACTTCCCGCTTCACAGTTTCCTGCAAAGTAAAAGTAAAAGTAATAATAATAAGATGAGAAATTCTTATTCATATTTCAACTATATTCTTGTTTACTATTTAATGCAATTATTACTAAATGCGGTGCAAAATTACTAAATTTATTCCGAACTCACAAACATTTTCTCACTTTTTTCTATAATTTAGCAGAAAAATGTAAGTATTTTGGCATATACCATATAAGTCTGATATTAAAATCACCATTTCTTGGTATTGTGAGTTTCAACAGAAAGTCGTACCTTTGCACCCAGAATCAGAAAGAATTGAAAATTGTTCGCAGAAGCTCACCAAGCTAAAGCAAGTGACAATTGATAATTCAAAAGTGACAACCGACAAATGAAATCAGTTCGTCAAGATGATTCCACGATTTTTGTTATAAGATAAAGTTCATAATGTTTTTGTATAATAATATGGCTGGCTGTGAAGTCAGCCTTTTATTATTTCAGATGGCCTGAAAGGCCAAAAGCTCCAAGCACAGGGCAACGCCCTGCGACGTAATGCGCCAATAGGTTCGCCCTGTAAGGGCAAAAGCTCTAATACAAACCAATGCTTTTGCCCTTACAGGGCGAACAAACCTTATCGCTATACCTAGGGCGATGCCCTAGGCTAAGTGCCTGTTAGCCTTTCAGGCTGCCTATCTCGTAAATGCAGATAACATTTTACAGCTTTCAAGGAGTACAAGACCGTCACAAGTAAAAATCTGTCTGGATGACAGTACTCTTAGTAACCCCGTACATACGAGTGAAACGAGAATGTGCGGGGATTAAGTCCCAATCCTTCTGCTGCCTGGAGGGCAGTACATTGCGAAAGGTCGTGCGTGAAAGCCAATCAGGTACAGCCTTCTAGGCTGGTAATATAGTCGAGGTTTTCTATCCGAGGGCATCCTCTCCTTCGTCGAGTATGCACCTCGGTTACTCATAGTGTTGCCTTCCAGGCAATTTTGTACTCCTTGCTACTCCTAAAAGCAACCATCACTTCTTCCTCAATGGAATGGTATATCCGCAAGTAAAATCAAACGTATAAAAATATACAGGCTCACTCCATGATTCCCACGCACTATGCACACCGTCATCAGGCGAAATAGCATCACAAATACGATTCCCGTCAAGATGATACGTAGCACTAAAAGTAAAGTTCTTGTATTCAAACGAGAGACCGATAGGGACGCTCCACATAGCCTGGTCAATAATCTCACTACCGCCCTCCTTATCCTCTTCATCCACCGACACATCCTCACCATACACCCTATAATGAGTCGTGAGATTGCCAACCTTACTCATGAGTTCTATACCTACACGAGCTGACAAATTCGGTTTGAGATACATCTTCCATTGCAAGCCAAAATTCAGGAAGTCAACCGTCATCTTATCATCTCCGTCAGTATTTCCATAATACCCCTTATAATCAATCATGCATCCCTGACGTCGGTAGTTGACATCCATGAGCAAAGAGGATGATTTCAAAAGCTGCCACTCAAACTGACCGCCCAATGTCATATTAACCTTCCACTTCAAATCACAGGAACTACTAAATGCCTTCGACTCCATATTCGAGAACATCAGACCCATATAAGGACGGAAATAACACTCTCCCTTTTCATACTGAGCCATTACCGAGCCCACACATAGCATAAATGCTATAATAACCGTTAATCTCTTCATCATAAACATTCAAACGTATAATTTGGCTGCAAAGGTACAAATATTTCTGATTACCGCAAAAACAACCGCACTATTTTTTCGACAATTCTCTTGCACCTTCAGGGCGACATTCAGCAGTTAATTCAATCTAAACGCACCTTTGGTGCTTGAACTGACAATAATTACCAATCTTACCAATCTTAATCCAATAAGAATTTTAACTGATGGTAAAAGATTGCGCAGATTGACAATTATTATCAGTTAAAAGGCAACTTGTTGCCAATCCTAATCTCTTAATCCCTTAACCTCTTCCCATCCTATCGCCCATTCCGGAATGGGACTTGCAACGGATTTGAAGCGGACTTGAAGCGGACCTGAAGCGGACCTGAGAAGGTCGAAGTTGAAGAAGACCCTCTAAATCTCCCTGCATAGGGAAACTTTGGGCTTCTGTCTCCCTTGCCCCTCCACGGGGGAAGGGTTGGGGAAAGGGGTCTTTTCAATTTTCATACTGCAAAGTTACAACAATTTCCCCGAACACCACAATCTAACACGGAAAAAAATATGTTAGATTCGAAAAAACTGCACTCTCCTTTCATAACTCATTGATACACAGAGAGAAATTTTCGGAAGCACATCATAAAAGAACCCAATCTAACATATAACCGTTAGATTCATAAGGGAGGGGATATGTGTGTCTTATATAGCCAAAATAATAATATAATATATTAATATATTATATTATTATTTTGAGGTTAGTAAAGGTGTGTCCCACTCTCCCTATTCAATCTAACAGTTATATGTTAGAAACCCATTCTGAGCCTCCTGTTAGGGGGTGAA